>DASSBO010000172.1:0-24893 GCA_035698655.1 Streptomyces sp. | reverse complement strand
CGAAGATCGCCTGGATCGGCCTGGGGATCATGGGCTCCCCGATGGCCGAGAACCTGCTGGAGGCCGGCTACCAGGTCACCGGCCACACCCTCGAACAGGACAAGCTGGACCGGCTCGCCCGCAACGGCGGCACGGCCGCCGCCTCGATCGCCGAGGCGGTCCGCGAGGCCGACGTGATCATCACCATGGTCCCCGCCGACCCGCAGGTGAAGGCCGTCATCCTCGCCGAGGACGGCGTGATCGCCCACGCGAAGCGCGGCGCGACGATCATCGACATGTCCTCGATCACCCCGCAGACCTCCATCGAGGTCGCCCGCACGGCCGCTGCAGCCGGCAAGGACCTCACCGTGCTGGACGCGCCGGTCTCCGGCGGCGAGGCCGGCGCGGTCGAGGGCGTGCTGTCCATCATGGTCGGCGGTGAGCAGGACGACTTCGACCGCGTGAGGCCGATCCTCGACGCGCTGGGCAAGACCGTCATCCTGTGCGGCCCGCACGGCAGCGGCCAGACCGTCAAGGCCGCCAACCAGCTGATCGTCGCCGTCAACATCCAGGCGTGCGCCGAGGCCGTGGTCTTCCTGGAGAAGTCCGGCGTGGACCTGGACGCCGCCCTCGACGTGCTCAACGGCGGCCTGGCCGGCTCCACCGTGCTGACCCGCAAGAAGGACAACTTCAAGAAGCGGGACTTCGCCCCCGGTTTCCGCATCGACCTGCACCACAAGGACATGGGCATCGTCACCGACGCCGCCCGCAGCGTCGGCGCGGCCCTGCCCGTCGGCAGCGCGGTGGCCGACCTGGTCGCCTCGCTGCGCGCCCAGGGCGACGGCGGCCTCGACCACTCGGCGCTGCTGCGCGGCGTCGAGCGGCTCTCCGGCCTGAAGACCGACTGACGTTCCCTCGCCCACCCCAGAACTTCCGGACGGCGGCGCCGACATCTGTCCTGTCGCGCCCAAGGCGCCGCCGTCCGGAATCGCCTTCCCCGGTTCGACCCCAGGAGCATCCGATGCCTCGAATGACCGCCGCCCGCGCGGCCGTGGAGATCCTCAAGCGCGAAGGCGTGGAGGTCGCGTTCGGCGTCCCCGGCGCCGCGATCAACCCGTTCTACGCCGCACTGAAGGCCTCCGGCGGGATCACGCACACCCTCGCCCGGCACGTCGAGGGCGCCTCGCACATGGCCGAGGGCTACACCCGGGCCAAGGCCGGCAACATCGGCGTGTGCATCGGCACCTCGGGGCCCGCCGGCACCGACATGCTCACCGGCCTGTACTCGGCCATCGGCGACTCGATCCCGATCCTGACCATCACCGGCCAGGTCGCGACCTCCTTGCTGACCAAGGAGGCCTTCCAGGCCGTCGACATCGCCTCGATCGCCGCGCCCGTCACCAAGAAGGCCACCACCGTCACCGAGGCCGCCCAGGTCCCCGGTGTCTTCCAGGAGGCCTTCCAGCTGATGCGCTCGGGCCGGCCCGGGCCGGTGCACATCGACCTGCCGCTCGACGTGCAGACCACCGAGATCGAGTTCGACCCGGAGTCCTACGAGCCGCTCCCGGTCGCCAGGCCCGTCGCCGCCCGCCGCCAGATCGAGCGGGCACTTGCTCTGCTGGGTGATGCTCAGCGCCCGCTGATCGTGGCGGGTGGCGGCGTCATCACCGCCGACGCCGCCGACCTGCTCGTGGAGTTCGCCGAGCTGACCGGTATCCCCGTCGTGCCGACGCTGATGGGCTGGGGCACGCTGCCCGACGACCACGAACTGAACGCCGGCATGGTGGGTCTGCAGACCTCCCACCGCTACGGCAACGCCACCTTCCTCGAGTCGGACTTCGTCCTGGGCATCGGCAACCGCTGGGCCAACCGGCACACCGGCGACGTGTCCGTCTACACCGAGGGCCGCACGTTCGTGCACGTGGACATCGAGCCGACCCAGATCGGCAAGATCTTCGCCCCCGACTACGGCATCGTCTCGGACGCGAAGGCGGCCCTGGAGCTGTTCGTCGAGGCGGCGCGCGAGCTGAAGGCGGCCGGGAAGCTGCCGGACCGCTCGGCCTGGGCTGCCTCCGCGCAGGAGCGGCGCGCCACGCTGCAGCGGCGCACGCACTTCGACGACGTGCCGCTCAAGCCGCAGCGCGTGTACGAGGAGATGAACCGGGCCTTCGGGCCGGAGACGGTCTACGTCTCCACCATCGGCCTGTCGCAGATCGCCGGCGCGCAGTTCCTGCACGTCTACCGGCCGCGGCACTGGATCAACTGCGGACAGGCCGGCCCGCTGGGCTGGACCGTCCCCGCCGCCCTCGGCGTGGCCGCGGCCGACCCCGAGGCGCAGGTCGTCGCGCTCTCCGGTGACTACGACTTCCAGTTCATGCTCGAGGAACTGGCCGTCGGCGCCCAGCACCACATCCCGTACGTCCACGTGCTGGTGAACAACTCCTACCTCGGCCTGATCCGGCAGGCGCAGCGCAACTTCGACATCGACTTCCAGGTGAACCTGGAGTTCGAGAACATCAACACCCCCGAACTGGGCGTCTACGGCGTGGACCACGTGAAGGTCGCCGAGGGCCTGGGCTGCAAGGCGCTGCGGGTCACCGAGCCCGGCGACCTGCTGCCGGCCTTCGAGGAGGCCAAGAAGCTGGCCGCCGAACACCGGGTGCCCGTCGTCGTCGAGGCGCTGCTGGAGCGGATCACGAACATCTCCATGGCCGGCGCGCGCATCGACCAGGTCACCGAGTTCGAGGACCTGGCCACCGAGCCGGGCCACGCGCCCACCGCGGTGCGGCCCCTCGGCTGACACGCCGCCCGCTCCCGTCTTTCAACAAACTGTTGACGTGTGGCCGTGGAGCTTCATACGCTCCACCAAGCGGAATCCGTCTTCCGCGCCCACGTAGGAAGGTCCCCCATGTCGAAGCCCACGCCGACGCGGCGCACGCTGACCACCGAGTCCGGCGCGCCCGTCGCCGACAACCAGAACTCCGCCACCGCCGGCGTCGGCGGCCCCGTCGTGCTGCAGGACCAGCACCTGCTGGAGAAGCTCGCCCGGTTCAACCGCGAACGCATCCCCGAGCGGGTCGTGCACGCCCGCGGCTCCGGCGCCTTCGGCCACTTCGAGGTGACCGACGACGTCACCGCCTACACCAGCGCGCACTTCCTCGGCGAGGTCGGCCGCCGCACCGAACTGCTCGCACGGTTCTCCACCGTCGCCGACAGCCTCGGCGGCCCGGACGCCGCCCGCGACCCGCGCGGCTTCGCGCTGAAGTTCTACACCGAAGAGGGCAACTACGACCTCGTCGGCAACAACACACCGGTCTTCTTCCTCAAGGACCCGCTGAAGTTCCCCGACTTCATCCACACCCAGAAGCGCGACCCGTTCACCGGGCAGCAGGAGCCGGACAACGTCTGGGACTTCTTCGGCCACTCCCCCGAGGCCACCCACCAGGTGACCTGGGTGATGGGCGACCGCGGCATCCCGGCCTCCTACCGGCACATGAACGGCTTCGGCTCGCACACCTACCAGTGGACCAACGCCGAGGGCGAGTCCTACTGGGTGAAGTACCACTTCAGGACGAATCAGGGAGTGCGCTGCCTGAGCAGCGAGCAGGCCGCCGAGCTGACGGCGACGGACCCGAACAGCCACCAGACGGACCTGCTGCAGGCCATCGAGCGCGGCGTGTACCCGTCGTGGACGCTGTACGTGCAGCTCATGCCGGTCGCCGAGGCAGCCGGCTACCGCTTCAACCCCTTCGACCTGACGAAGGTGTGGCCGCACGCCGACTACCCGCTGCACCGCGTCGGCCGGATGGTGCTGGACCGCAACCCGGACAACATCTTCGCCGAGGTGGAGCAGGCCGCCTTCTCGCCGAACAACTTCGTTCCCGGCATCGGCCCTTCGCCGGACAAGATGCTGCAGGGGCGGCTGTTCGCCTACGCCGACGCCCACCGCTACCGGCTCGGCGTCAACCACACCCAGCTGCCCGTCAACGCGCCGCGGGCCACCACGGCCGACAACTACGGGCGCGACGGCCTCATGGCCACCAACCCGCAGGGCCGGTACGCGAAGAACTACGAGCCCAACTCCTACGACGGCCCGGTCGAGACCGGCATCCCGCTGGCCGCACCAGTCGCCGTGCACGGCCACACCGGCACCCATGCGGCACCGGCGCACACCAAGGACGACGACTTCTTCCAGGCCGGCGAGCTGTACCGGCTGATGTCGCAGGAGGAGAAGAGCCGACTGGTGGCCAACATCGCCGGCGGGCTCTCCCAGGTCAGCCGGGACGACGTCATCGAGCGCAACCTCGCCCACTTCCACGCCGCCGACCCCGACTACGGGCGGCGCGTCGAGGAGGCCGTGCGCGCGCTGCGCGAAGACGAGGAATGAGATGCGGAAACCGCCGGACGGCACCCCCGCTTCCCGGCCCCGTCCGGCGGTTTCCGGCTCTTTCCGCCGGTTCCCCTTTGTGAGCTCCTCCCGATCGGCGACGATATGACCGTCGCCGTCCGTCCCACGCAGCAGGAGCCGCAGACATGGCCGAGAGCGTGCCCGTGCGCTGCCCCGATTGCCGTCGCGAGCACACCTACACTCCGCCGAGCTACCCGTGCGCCTGCGGCGCGCCCGTCCTGCTGCCGCTGCGGGCCGGCGACGCACCGACCACGATCGAACACCGCACCTGGGCCGACTCCTGGGCGGCCGCCCGCTGCGCCGACTGCGGACGGCTGGACGAGTGGCCGCAGCCGGAGATCGTCTGCGAGTGCGGCGCGCTGCTGCGGATGCCGGTCAAGCCGCCCGCCCCGGCGCCCGACGACACCGCCGGGGCGGGTGCCCCCGGCAACCGGCCGCCCCGGCCGGGCGAGATCCTGCCCGCACCGCGTCCCGCCTTCCGGCCCGTCACGATTCGCACCACCCAGGACACCAAGACGGCCGCCGCCCAGTACCTGCGCTGGCTCGGCTTCACCGGCATCCGCATCGCCGGCCGCCGGCCCGCCTCCGGCGTGGATCTGCGCGGCACCGACGTCATCGCCCACGTCGACCCCACGACGGCACCGACCGCGCTGCGCGACATCGAGACGCTGTGGCTCAACGGTCTCAACGAGTCGGCCGTCGCCGCCTGCTTCTCGCTGGCCGGCTACTCCCACGACGCGCGCGCCCGCGCCGACGAACTGTCCCTGCCCCTGTTCGTCCTCGACCTGACGGGCACCCCGCAGCCGGTCAACGACGCGGCCGACGAACTCATCCGCCGCCCGGCCTGACCGGGCCGGCGCATACGGCCTACGATCCCGGGCAGGGGAGCACCGTACGGGGTCTTCCCCGCGCAGCCAGACCGTACGCCCCCGACACCACCGGACTGCCGAACGTGTTCAGAGTCGCCTCCGTCATCCTCCTCGCCGTCGTGGCACTGGCCACGACGGCGTTGTCCGTCCTCGTCTCGGCGTGGTGCTGGATACCCGCCGTGCTCCTGCTCGCGCTGGCCGCGACGGGGGTGTACGACCTGGTCCAGCGCGAGCACGCCGTGCTGCGCAACTACCCCGTGCTGGGCCACCTCCGCTTCATGATGGAGAGCATCCGCCCGGAGCTGCAGCAGTACTTCATCGAGCGCAACTACGACGGGCGTCCCTACGACCGCGACACCCGCAGTCTCGTCTACCAGCGGTCGAAGGGCACGGCTGCGGAGGAGCCGTTCGGCAGCGAACGGGACGTCTACGCGCCGGGCCACGAGTTCCTGGTGCCCTCCGTGGCGCCGGTGGCCGTTCCCGAGACCACGCCCACCGTGCGGATCGGCGGGCCGGACTGCACGCAGCCCTACGACATGGCGCTGCTGAACGTCTCGGCGATGAGCTTCGGCTCGCTGTCGTCCAACGCCATCCTCGCGCTCAACCGGGGCGCGGCCCTGGGCGGCTTCGCCCACGACTCCGGCGAGGGGGCGATCTCCGAGTACCACCGCAAGCACGGCGGCGACCTCGTCTGGGAGATCGGCACCGGCTACTTCGGCTGCCGCACCGAGGACGGCGACTTCGACCCGGAGCAGTTCGAGCAGAAGGCCCGGCTCGACCAGGTCAAGTGCGTGTCCCTGAAGCTGTCCCAGGGCGCCAAGCCCGGCATCGGCGGCGTCCTGCCCGGCGAGAAGGTCAACGCCGAGATCGCCTCCGTGCGCGGCGTCCCCGAGGGGCAGACCGTCATCTCGCCGCCCTACCACCGGGTCTTCTCCACTCCCCGCGAGCTGGTCCGCTTCATCGGCCGGATGCGGGAGCTGTCCGGCGGGAAGCCGGCCGGCTTCAAGCTCTGCGTGGGCTCGCGCCGCGACGTCCTGGCCATCTGCAAGGCCATGCTGGTCGAGGAGATCACTCCGGACTTCATCATCGTCGACGGCGCCGAGGGCGGCACGGGCGCCGCGCCACTGGAGTACGCCGACCACGTCGGCATGCCGCTGACGGACGGGCTGATGACGGTGCACAACGCCCTCGTCGGAACCGGACTGCGCGACCGGATACGCATCGGCGCGAGCGGCAAGGTGGCCACCGGCGCCGACATCGTCAAGCGCCTGATCCACGGCGCCGACTACACCAACGCCGCCCGCACGATGATGTTCGCCGTCGGCTGCATCCAGGCGCAGAGCTGCCACACCAACACCTGCCCGACCGGCGTCGCCACCCAGGACCCGCGCCGCGCCCGGGCGCTGGACGTCGGCGACAAGTCGCTGCGCGTCCAGCGCTACCAGCAGGCCACCGTGCACAGCGCGCAGCGGATCATGGCGTCCATGGGCGTCAGCGACCCGGGCGACCTGCACCCGCGCATGCTGCGCCGGCGCATCGACCCCATCACCGTCCGTTCCGCCGAGGAGCTGCACGAGTGGCTCACGCCCGGCCAGCTGCTCAAGGAGCCGCCGGAGAGCTGGGCCGCCGACTGGAGCGGCGCGGACGCCGACCGTTTCGTGCCCTGAGCCACCGGCCGGTCACCGGCCCGCGGCCCGCTCCCCCAGCACCGGAAGCAGCCGCAGCTTCTCGTCGTCCGGTGAGCCGGGCGTGGCCGTGTAGACCAGCAGCGCCTGGTTCTGCTCCGGATCGAGCAGCACCTGGCACTGCAGGTTCAGCACGCCCAGCTCCGGGTGGCGGATCCGTTTCGGGTCCACCCGCGGGGCGCCCACCTCGTGGGCGCCCCAGCAGGCGGCGAACTCCTCGCTGCGCTCCAGCAGCAGCCCCACCAGCTCCTCCGCGCGGCCGCCGCGCCCCTGGCGGGAGTAGGCGGCGCGCAGTTCGGAGGCGAAGAAGCGGCTGTGCAGCGGGTGGTCCTCCGCCGGGTAGAGCAGTCGGGTGGCCGGGTCGGTGAACCAGCGGAAGATGAGGCTGCGTTCCGGCCCGGTGTACCGCGTCTGGTCGCCGAGCAGCGCGGTGGCCATCGGTGTCTGCAGCAGCGTCTCGGCGACGTCGCTGACCACCTGGGCCGGGGTGTCGTCGAGCCGCCCGAGGATCCGCATCAGGCCGGGCGTGATGTGGTCCGAGCGCAGCGCGGCGCGGGAGGCGGGGGTGTTGTGCCCGGCGATGCGGAACAGGTGGTCCCGCTCGGTCAGCGACAGGTGCAGCCCACGGGCGATCGCCGCGAGCATCGGCTCGGACGGCTGCGGCCCGCGCTGCTGCTCCAGCCGGCTGTAGTAGTCCGTCGACATGCCGCTCAGGGCGGCCGCCTCCTCCCGCCGCAGCCCGCGGGTGCGGCGGCGCGGCCCGCGGGGCAGCCCCACGTCCTCCGGTTGCAGGGCCTCCCGGCGGGTGCGCAGGAAGTCGGCGAGCTGTGCACGGTCCACGGTTCCAGTCTCCCTCCGTTCCGGCTGCTCAGAGCAGCATTCCGCCGGACGCCTCGATGCGCTGCCCGGTGATCCAGGCGGCGCCATCGGCGAGCAGTGCGGCCGCTGCCGCACCGATGTCCTCGGGCTCGCCGACCCGGCCCATGGCGGTGACGCCGCCGAGCTGGTCGCGCATCTGCTGCGTGTCGCGGACGTGGCCGCCGCCGAAGTCGGTCGCCGTCGCCCCGGGGGCGAGGACGTTGACGGCGATGCGGCGCGGACCCAGCTCCTTGGCCAGATACCGGGTCAGCACCTCGACGGCGCCCTTGGCCGCCCCGTACGCGGAGGTCTCGGCGGCGATGAACCGGGTCAGTCCGGTCGAGACGTTCAGGATCCGCGCCCCGTCCCGCAGCAGCGGCAGCAGCGCCTGGGTGAGGAAGAAGACGCCCTTGACGTGCACGTTCATCAGCCCGTCGAACTCCTCCTCACTCGTCTCGGCGAACGACCTGTAGGTGCCGTGGCCGGCGTTGTTGACGAGGATGTCGAAGTCGTCGCGGCCCCACTGCGTGCGCAGCGCGTCGCGCACCGCGGCGGTGAAGGCGGGGAACGCGGCGGTGTCCCCGGTGTCCAGGCGCAGCGCGAGGGCCGTGCGGCCCAGCTTGCGGGCCTGCTCGACGACGGCGTCGGCTTCCTCGGGGTGCGAGCGGTAGGTGAGGATCAGGTCGGTGCCGTCCCCGGCCAGGTGCAGCGCGGTGCTGCGGCCCAGGCCGCGGTTGGCGCCGGTGATCAGAGCGATGCGGGTCATCGTGTTCTCCCTTTCGGTGGTGGCTGCACCCACGACGATGCCGCGGGCTCAGGACCGGATGAAGGCCGCACTGATCCAGGGACCGCCGATCCCCCCTTCCGTGCCGCGCACGGAGTAATCGCTCGCGCACGGGAGAGCCCGCGCCCTACGCTCCGCGCCATGGCAAAGGCACCCGTACTCACTCCCCGTTCGGACGACTTCCCCCGCTGGTACCAGGACCTGGTCGCCAAGGCCGAGCTGGCCGACAACGGGCCGGTGCGCGGCACCATGGTCGTCCGACCGTACGGGTACGGCCTGTGGGAGCGGATGCAGCAGGAGCTGGACGCCCGGATCAAGAACGCGGGCGCCTCCAACGCCTACTTCCCGCTCTTCATCCCGCAGTCCTACCTGACGAAGGAGGCCGAGCACGTCGAGGGCTTCGCCCCGGAACTCGCCGTCGTCACGCACGGCGGCGGCCGGGAGCTGGACGAGCCCGTCGTCGTCCGCCCCACCTCCGAGACGATCGTCAACGACTGCTTCTCCCGGTGGGTGCAGAGCCACCGTGACCTTCCCCTGCTGATCAACCAGTGGGCGAACGTGGTCCGCTGGGAGCTGCGGCCCCGGGTGTTCCTGCGGACCACGGAGTTCCTGTGGCAGGAGGGCCACACCGCGCACGCCACGTACGAGGAGGCCCGGGACTACGCGGCACACATCCACCGGGAGGTGTACGCCGACTTCATGCGCAACGTCCTGGCCATGGACGTCCTGCCCGGCCGCAAGACCGCCCGCGAACGGTTCGCCGGGGCGGTCAACACGCTCACGCTGGAGGGCATGATGGGCGACGGCAAGGCCCTGCAGCTGGGAACGAGCCACGAACTGGGCCAGAACTTCGCCAAGGCCTTCGGCACGACGTACCTGTCGAAGGACGGGCGGGCCGAACACGTCTGGCAGACCTCCTGGGGCTCGACCACCCGCATGGTCGGCGCGCTGGTGATGATGCACGGGGACGACGACGGCCTGCGCGTCCCGCCGCGCCTGGCGCCGACACAGGTCGTCGTCCTCGCCGTCAAGGACGACGCCGCGGTCCTGGCCAAGGTCCGCGAGATCGGCGACCGGTTGACGGCGGCGGGGCTGCGCGTCCGCGTCGACGACCGCACCGGCACGCCGTTCGGCCGGCGCGCGGTCGACTGGGAGCTCAAGGGCGTGCCGGTCCGGGTCGAGGTCGGCCCGCGTGACCTGGCGGCGGGCACCGCGGTGCTGGCCCGCCGCATCGCGGGCGGCAAGGAGCCGACGCCGATCGGCGCGCTGGCCGAGCAGGTGCCCGCGGCGCTGGCCGAGGACCAGGCCCTGCTGCTGGCGCAGTCCCGCGAACGCCGCGAGCAGCGGACCGCCGAGGTGACGACCGCCCAGGAAGCGGCCGAGGCCTCCGCCACCGGCTGGGCGCGCATCCCCTGGGCCGCGCTGGGCCCGGCGGGCGAGGCGCAACTGGCCGCGCAGGGCGTCTCGGTGCGCTGTCTGGTCGCCGCCGACGGCTCGGTCCCGCAGGCCGACGACCAGTCGGGCAACATCGCCGTCGTCGCGCGCGCCTACTGACCGTGGGGCGAGCCGCACGGGCCCCCGCGGGGTCAGCCGGGGCCCCGTGCGGTTACAGTCGCCACGCTGCGGCTGCCGGGCCGGGGCCCGCAGCCGACGGACGCCCCTACCCTCCTCCGGCCAGGGGACGCCATGACGCACACGCACTCGCACGTGCCCGGCCCGCGCACCGGCGGCCGGCCCGCCCCGTCGGCTCCGGACTCGGCTCCGGCGGACGCCGCCGACCGGATCCGGCGGCGCCTGGAACGACTGATCGGTATCGCCGCCACCGAGGGCAACGCGCTGCGCCCGCTGCGCAACGGGGACGAGATCTTCACGGCGATGCTGGACTCCATCCGCGCCGCCGAGCACACGGTGGACATGATGACCTTCGTGTACTGGAAGGGCGACATCGCCCGTCGCTTCGCGCAGGCGCTCGCCGAGCGCGCCCGGTCGGGGGTACGGGTCCGGCTGCTGCTGGACGGCTTCGGTGCCCGGCTGATCGAGAAGGACCAGCTCGAGGCCATGGACAGGGCGGGAGTCCAGGTCTCCTGGTTCCGCAAACCGCTGCGTCTGTCACCGCTCAAGCAGAACCACCGCTGCCACCGTAAGGTCCTGGTCGTCGACGAGGAGGTGGCGTTCACCGGTGGGGTGGGCATCGCCGAGGAGTGGTGCGGCGACGCACGCAACGAGAACGAGTGGCGCGACACGCACGTCGAGGTGCGCGGGCCGGCCGTGGACGGCCTCGCTGCGGCGTTCGCGCAGAACTGGGCCGAGTCGCACGACGAACTCTTCGACGACCGTGACCGCTTCATCAAGCATCGGCCGCACGGTGACGCGGTGGTGCAGGTGGTGCGGGGCTCGGCGAGCTTCGGCTGGCAGGACATGCAGACCCTGCTGCGCGTGATGCTGGAGTCCGCCGAGACGCGCTTCCGGTTGGCGACGGCCTACTTCGCGCCCGACGAGTTCTTCGTCGAGCTGCTGTGTGCCGCCGCGCGGCGCGGGGTGGAGGTGGAGATCCTGCTGCCCGGGCCGCACACCGACAAGCGGGTCTGCCTCCTCGCGGGCCAGCAGCACTACGAGGAGCTGACCTCGTGCGGCGTGCGGATCTTCCAGTACCAGCCGACGATGATGCACGCCAAGGTCATCACCGTCGACCACGTGGCCACACTGATCGGCTCGACCAACTTCAACCGGCGCTCTCTGGACCACGACGAGGAGGTCATGCTCGCCGTTCTGGATCAGACCTTCACCGCGACGCTGGACCGGCACTTCGACGACGACCTCGCGGTGAGCGAACGCATCCGCGAGGGCCGGTGGAAGAAGCGCCCCGTGGCCCAACGGGTCCGGGAGGCGGCGGTCCGTCCCCTCCGCAGATTCCTCTGAACCGGTTACCTGTTCGCACTCGGGGTACCCCCATGGCCGTCCCAGCCGGCCATCTGCGGGAGAACGCGAGCATGACGCCCACCCGGTCCAACGCGGCCGCCCAGGCTGACGACCGGGGTGCGCCGAATGCCGACGGGCAGGAGGGGGAGACGCGCGGCACGGTGTACGTGGCGCTTGGCGCGAACCTGCTCATCGCCGTGGCGAAGGTCGCCGGCGGGCTCCTCACCGGCTCCTCCGCGCTGCTGTCGGAGGCCGCGCACTCCGTCGCGGACAGCGTCAACGAGCTCTTCCTGCTCGCAGCGCTGCGGCGGAGTCAGAAGCGGCCGGACGGCAAACACCCCTTCGGTTACGGCAAGGAGCGGTACTTCTGGTCGCTGCTCGCGGCCGTGGGCATCTTCGTCATGGGCGGCTGCTTCTCCTTCTACCAGGGCATCCAGGCGCTGCGGGGCAGCGCCGGCGACTCCGGCGGATACCTCGTCGCCGTGCTGGTCCTGGTGGCGGCCGGTCTGTTCGAAGGCAGCTCCCTGGTCAAGGCGTTGTGGCAGGTGCGCGGCGAAGCCGCGCAGAGTGGCCTGCCGTTCCTGAGGCAACTGCGCCACACACAGGACCCGGCCCTGCGCACCGTCCTCGGCGAGGACAGCGCGGCCGTCGCCGGCGTCGTCGCCGCCCTGGCAGGAATCTGCCTGCACCTGGCGACGGGTGACAGCGCGTGGGAAGGCGTCGCGTCGCTCGTCATCGCGCTGCTGCTGATCTACGTCGCCTACCAGCTCGGGAAGGAGGCGCGCGGACAGCTCATCGGCGAGGCCCTGGGCCGCCGGATCCAGCAGGAGATACACGCCTTCCTCACCCGGCAGCCGGAGATCGACCACGTCACCGCGCTGCTCACCATGCGCCTGGGCCCGGGCTCCGCACTGCTGGTCGCCCGCGTCGACCTGGCCGGAGGGTCGGACAGCGAGGAGGTCGAGGAGTACGCCGTGCGCATCAAACGCGACCTCGCCCGGCACTGGAGCGAACTCGACCACATCTTCCTCGACGTCACCGATGCCGGCGCCGTCGGACGGCGCCGGGCCAGGCAGCTCCACAGCGACCTCAACGACCGTTCCCACCCCGACGAACCCCCCGGCGTACCCCACGCCTGAACGACGCCGGGCTCACTCGACGAGCTTTCCCTCCGCCGAGACGTCCTCCATGAGCGCCGCAATCTCCTCCGGAACCGGCGGCACGGCTTCGCGGGTGATCCCGGTACTCGGCGACCAGAGCAGATTGACCTGCAGTTCCGGATCGAGGTCCGGGTAGTCGCTGCGGTTGTGGCAGCCCCGCGTCTCACGGCGTTCGAGCGCCGCGGCGAGGGTGGCGCGCGCGGCCAGGGCAGTGGCCTTCAGGTCGAAGGCGTGGGCGAGATCGTGGGACCCGGCGATGTCCGGGTGGATGCCCACCTGGTTCATCCGCTCCTCGACCTCCGCGAGTTCGGCGAGACCGCTGAGCAGCCCCTCCTCGCTCCGCACGACGCCGGCGTGTTCGGTCATGGTGTTCCGGACGGCGCGTTGCAGAGCTCGCACGTTCTCGGGCCCGTCGGACGCGAGGAGTTCATCCACCTCGGCCCGCGCCCGTGCCGCCGCCGCACGGGGGCGCCGCTGCGCGGCCAACCCCTCGGAGTGAGCCGCGGCGGCCCGGCCGGTCAGCCGCCCGAACACCAGCAGTTCGATGAGGGAGTTGCCGCCGAGGCGGTTGGCCCCGTGCAGCCCGCTCGACGCCTCACCGATCGCGTACAGGCCGGCCACGTCCGTGCTGTGGTCCTCGGGCCGCACCCAGACGCCGCCCATCGAGTAGTGCGCCGTGGGCGCGACCTCGATCGGGTCCCGGGTGATGTCGAGCATCTGCAGGTCCAGCATCGTCTTGTAGACCCGCGGGAGCCGTTCCATGATCGTCCGTCGCGGGAGGTGGGAGACGTCCAGCCACACGCCTCCCTTCTCGGTGCCGCGCCCCTCGGCGATCTCGGTGTACGAGGCCAGGGCCACCCGGTCACGCGTGGAGAGTTCCATCCGCTCCGGGTCGTAGCGACTCATGAAGCGCTCCCCCGCCGCGTTGCGCAGGATTCCGCCCTCCCCGCGGGCCGCCTCGCTCACCAGCGTGCCCGCGGCGTTCTCCGGCTCGATGATCCCCGAGGGGTGGAACTGCACCAGCTCGGGGTCCCGCAGGCGCGCGCCGGCCTCCACGGCCAGGCGGAAGGTGTCGCCGGTGTTCTCGTCGCGCCGTGAGGAGGTGCGGCGCCAGATGCGGGTGTGTCCGCCGGCCGCGAGGATGACCGCGTCGGCGTGGATCAGGTAGCGGGTGCCCTCCGTGAGGTCGAACCCGTACGCGCCGCACACCGTGCCGTCCTCCACCAGGAGCCGGGTGACGTACACCCCGTCGAGCATCGGTATCCCGAGTTGCCCGGTGCGGTTGACGAGCGTGCGCTGGATCTCCAGGCCGGTGTAGTCGCCGGCGAAGGCGGTGCGCCGGTACTTGTGCGCGCCGAAGAACCGCTGCGAGATCCGGCCGTCGCTCTCGCGCGCGAAGGGCATGCCGTACCGCTCGAGGTCGTTGATCCCCTGCTCCGCGCCCCGGGTCACGAGCTCCACGGTGTGCGGGTTCGCCAGCAGATAGCTCTCCTTGAGCGTGTCCGCGGCATGCTGCTGCCAGCTGTCCTCGGCATCCATCGTCGCCAGGGCCGCGTTGATGCCGCCTGCGGCGAGCACCGTGTGCGCGTCGCTTCTCGGCCGCTTGCTGACGGCCAGGACGTCCACGCCCGTCTCGGCGAGTTCGATGGCCGCCCGCAGGCCGGCGCCACCGGTGCCGATCACGAGGACCATGGTGGAGATCTGCTGCTCGGTGCCGGCCATGATCCCTCACCTCACCAACGGGCATGGACGTGAGTGCCGGCGCTCGGAGCGCCGACCAGAGCTCACCTCCATCCTCTCGCCGTGTCCCGTCCCCCGCACCTCGGGCGGGGCGGGAGGACCTACCTCAGCCAGTCGGTGTAGTGGGTGGGGGCGATGCGGGCGCCTTCCGCGGTGGTGAGCACGTCGCCTTCGACGGCGGCGAACATGCCGGCGGTGTCGTCCACGGTCACCGAGCGGCTGTCGCCCCGGGCGGCGAGGGTGAGCCGTCCCACTTCGTCGAGCGGGTAGACGTCCGGGCCGCCCACCTCGAGGGTGCCGTTCAGCGGCGCTCCGGCGGCGACGTCGGCGACGGTGGCGGCGACGTCCGCCGCGGCCAGCGGCTGGATCGGCGTACGGGGCAGCCGGACGGTGTGGTCGTCGGCGGTCCAGGACAGCACGGACTCCATGAACTCCATGAACTGGGTGGCCCGCACGATGGAGTACGGCACCGGGCCCGCTTTGAGGATGTCCTCCTGGAGCGTCTTCGCGCGGTAGTAGTCGAGCGCGGGCACGCGGTCGGTCCCGACGATGGACAGAATGACGAAGTGGGCGGCCCCCGCCCGCTCGGCTGCGGCCACGAGGTTGTCCATCGACGTCCGGAAGAAGCCGAGGGAGGCGTCGTCGAAGGTCGGCGAGTTGGTCAGGTTCACTACCACGTCCGCGCCGGCCAGCGCCTCGTCGACGCCCTGCCCGGTGAGGACGTCGATGCCGGTGGACAGCGAGTGCGGCGTCGCCGCATGCCCGGCCGCATCGAGGTCCTTGACCACCTGCGACCCGATCAGCCCCGTGCCGCCGATGACTGCTGCCTTCATGACGTGCCGCCCTTCCTGCGGAGAATCCACGACAGAAATACCAACAATACAGGACATAACAGCCACATCGGCCGGGCTGTCAGTGCGGGCGCCTAGCGTCTTTTCCAGCGTCAGACGGCGCCCCGCGCAGGGGCGTTGGGGCGCTCCCTCGCCATGCCGCCTGCCCGGAGAAGGGGTTCGTTCGCCATGCCCGTCACCACCGAGTCGACCACCTACCTGGAGCTGTCCGAGGAGGGCGGAGGCGCCCACAAGTTCTACGAGGTCCGGCACGCCGGCACCGAGGTGACCATCACCTACGGGCGGATAGGCGAGCGCGGCCAGACCCGCACCTCCGCCTTCCCCACGGTGGCGAAGGCGGCGGCCGCCGCCGCGCGCAAGGCCGGGGAGAAGAGGCGCAAGGGGTATGCGCCCGCCGTGCGCGGAGTGCGCAAGCGGCGGCCCGTCACGCGTCGCGAAATCGTCAGCAGCCGCTCGACCGCCAGCCAGGCGCCGATGCTGTGGCGCTTCCGCTCCGGCAGCCCGGCCTTCGGGATCTTCGTCGACGACGACCACGCCTGGGTCGGCAACCAGGCCGGCGACGTCTACACCCTCACCCACGACGGCGAGGTCACCGGCCGCTTCGGCCTGCCGGACGGCGTCAAGTGCATCGTCGCCGACGACTTCTGGGTCTACGCCGGCTGCGACGACGGCCGCGTCTACGACCTGAGCGGCAAGGTGCCGCACGTCGCCTACGAGATCGCCGACGACGTCGACATCTACTGGCTCGACATCGACGACGGCGTCCTCGGCGTCTCCGACGCGCACGGCGGCGTCACCACCGTCGACCACGAGGACGACCGCCTGTGGCGCCGCGCCGGCGGCCCCGGCAGCAGCGCGTGGATGGTCCGCTGCGACGAGGACGGCGTCTACCACGGCGACTCGCACGGCGTCGCCCGCTACGACGTCCGCGACGGTGCGTCCGTCTGGTCGGTACGCACGCAGGGGCCGGTGCTGTTCGGCTGGCAGGAGGCGCAAGAGGTCTTCGCCGCCACCTCACGCGGCTGGGTCCACCGGCTGGACAAGGCGGACGGCACCGAACGGGCCCGCTACCGCTGCGACGCGGCCGTCTTCTCCTGCGCGGCCTCGGCGGACGGACGCTACGTCTTCGCGGGCGACAACCACTCGTCCGTGTACTGCTTCGCCGCCGACGGCACCCGGCTGTGGAAGCTCGGCACGGGCTGCGGGTCGGCGTACTCCATGCAGTACCGGGCAGGGCGGCTGTACCTGGTCACGACGGACGGCTCGCTGGCCTGCATCGACGCAAGCGAGACGGCCGTGCGCGCGGCCGAGGAGGGGCACCTGCCCGAGACGGCCGACATCAAGGCGACCGGCTGGCGGCAGGTCACCCACACCGCCGAGGTGGAGACGGTCACCGTCGCCCCGGCCGCGCCGGCGGACGGCGTGCTGGTGGAGTGCGTCCAGGAGGGCTCCCGCACCCGCGTCCGGGTCCTCTCCCCCGGCTACGACCCGTCGTGGCGCGTCCAGTTCCCCAAGGACATCCGCATCCCCGGCGCCCGCTACGTGGTCCCGGAGATCCACGTCTCCGCCCGCGGCGGCTTCTACCGCGCCCGCGGCGAGATCAAGCGCCTCCTCTGACCGCCGCGGGCGCCGGGCACGTACGGCGTCGGCGTCAGCTGCCCAGGATCATGTCGAGGTCGATGGCGTCGGCCATCGCCTGGTAGCCCAGGTCGCCCGGGTGGAGGTGGTCGCCCGAGTCGTAGGCCGGGAGCATGTAGGCGGGGTTGGCCGGGTCGCGGAGAGCCTTGTCGAAGTCGATGACTCCGTCAAAGGCACCGCTGGTGCGGATCCACTGGTTGACTGCCTGGCGCTGCTGCTCGCCGTAGGCGGTGCCGTAGTCGCCGCCGAAGTGGCCGTGGGAGCCCATGAACGGCACCAGCGTGCCACCGTAGATCTTCAGGCCGCGGGCGTGGACCCGCTTGATGATCTCCTGGTAGGCGGGGATCAGTTCCGACGCCTTGGCACTGGCAGCGCCGATGTCGTTGATGCCCTCAAGCAGGATCACGGTCTTGACGCCGCTCTGGTTCAGCACGTCGCGGTCCAGCCTGTGCAGGGCGCTGATGCCGAAGTACACCGGGACGCGGTCCACGAGCATCTCGTTGCCGCTGATGGCGGCGTTGGCCACGGAGGGCACGGCTCCGGGCAGCCGGTTGAGCCGCCGCACCAGATAGTCCGGCCATCGGTGGTCGGCGTTCACCGTGGAGGCGTAGCCGTCGGTGATGGAGTTGCCCAAGGTGACGATCGTGCCGTCGGCGTTGTGGCCACGCACCACGTCGACGCCGTCGACGAGCATCGTGCAGGTGGTCGTCGTCGGGTAGTCGGAGCCGGAGCCGGCCGCCGAGTGGTCCCCGCTGGAGGAGATGAAGCTGTTCTGCATGCCGAGGTTGTGGTTGGTGACCGGGCCGGTGTCACCCGGCACGTAGACGCTGACCGACAGGTGCGACAGCTCTTCCACACTCAGGTTCACCGGGTCGCTGAACAGTTCCTCGCCCGGGGGCACATCGACGGATTCGCTGCCGGAGAAGGTCAGGTCGCGCAGTGTGCCGCTCTCGAGGGAGGCGCCGGAGCCCTGACGGGCCACGGTGGCGTGGCCGACGTGCAGGGTCCTCGTCCCGAACGAGTTGCTCAGCCGGACGCGGATGCGCTTTCCGGCCGCGCCGGTGGTGACGACGTTGCGGACCGTCTGGTGAGTCAGGCCCTCGGCGCTGGGGCAGGTGGCGGTCGAGGTGTCGCCCGGGACCGGGCTGCCGGCCCAGGCGGTCGCCCAGGGCCCGGCTCCTGGCGCCGAGGCCGCCGACGACGGGACGGCCGCGACGAGCGAAGCACCCGCCGCGAGGACGGTGGAAAGGGCGACGACGGCGGAGCGCAGCCTGAGTCTGACCATGGAAGTCTCCTGATCCGGTGCTTGCGTTGACGCTGTTCGGTGGCGCACGTGCAGCGGGGGCGAGGTCACCGAACGTGGTGCGGCCGTCACTCGGCGAGTGCCGAGACGAGTGTGCGAGCACCGGCGACCCAGGTCAACACCGCGAACCTCCACATGCCGGGCGGGCCGGAAACTCGGTGGTCATGGCGATGGCGGCCTGGTGGAGTGAGCGGATGGATCACGGACCAGTACTCGCGTTGTTCGACCGCCAGATGCGGCGTGGCGCGCAGGCCGACAGCCCGGGGGCGCGCGTCGAGCAGGACGGCGGCGTCGTACGACAGGTGGGTGAGGAGCACGACTGGAACGGCGTCCTGTGGTCCGACCTGGACGAGGCCACAGCGGACGTGGCAGTCGCGGAGCAGGTGCGGTACTTCTCCGCGCTGGGGCGGGCGTTCGAGTGGAAGCTGTATGCCCACGATCGCCCGGACGACCTCGGCCGGCGGCTGCGCACAGCCGGCTTCGCCGCCGGGGCCGAGGAGGCGCTGATGGTCGCCCGCGTCGGCGACCTGTCCACCGACGTGACGCTGCCCGACGGCGTCCGCCTGCTGGCCGTCACCGATCCGGCCACCGCCGACCTCGCGGTGCGCGTGCACGAGCGGGTGTTCGGCACCGACGGCACCGGCCTGCGCCGGCACCTGCTGTCACACCTGGAGCGTGACTCGGAGACAGTAGCCGCGGTCGTGGCCATGGCGGGCGACGAGCCGCTGTGCGCGGCGCGTACGGAAGGCCACCCGGGTACGGACTTCGCCGGCCTGTGGGGCGGCGGCACCGTGCCGGCCTGGCGAGGCCGCGGCATCTACCGGGCGCTGGTCGCCCACCGCGCCCGCATCGCCGCCGAACGCGGCTACCGCTACCTCCAGGTCGACGCCTCCGACCAGAGTCGCCCCATCCTGCAACGCCTCGGCTTCGCCGTCCTGAGCACGACGACCCCGTACGAGTACCAACCTCGGTACGGGCCGGTCACCTGACGCCGCCACATCTGAGTACTTCTACGGATGGCGGGCCATGCGTGGCCGGCGGAACATCACAGTCGTGGCCCCGTATATGAGATGTGCCGTCAAGGCGGCTGCCGTGACAGTCGTCGCCGTCGTGGCCGACTGGCTGCTGTTGCACCTCCTGTACGCCTGGGCGGATCGCGCCGCCGACGCCCAGATCGCCTCCGGGGCGTCCGACAGCTTCGGCGCAGCGTTCTTCGACTACGTGGCCGCCGACGTGGTCATCGTCCTGTTCGTACCGATCGCCGTCTGGGCCGGGCTGCGCCTTCTACGGGTCAAGGGCAACCACCTCGCCGTGCTCCTCTCCGGCCTCACCTGGTACAGCTTCACCCTCCCCCGCTTTGACATCCGCGCCGGAGCGGGAACGTTCGTCTTGGGCATCGGCGTCGCCGTGCTGATGACCGCGGCCGGCTCCGCCCTGCAAGCCCTGGCCGCCACCCCGGAGGTGCGACAGTGACCCCCGGCGGGCACGGACGGCTCGCTCGGAGAGGCCCGACCGTTACCGGGCGCCCTTGCCGCCGTGGAGAGTGAGGCGGGTCTGTTCCGGGAAGCTCGCGAGGAGGTCGCGGGCCTGGACGATGAGAGCGCGGGCCGACTCGTCGTCGAGGGACGCGGCATGTGCGCTCTGGTCGGTCCAGGCCTCGCTGACGCAGACGGCGTCCTCCTCACCCGCCGTGCCGACCGTGTAGTACAGGCAGTCCGCGTTGTTCTCCATCGCGGCTGCGGCCCGCAACAAGATCGCCGTCAGCTCGTCGCGCCGGCCGGGCCGGGTCGGAAAACGGGTGAAGAGTCCGTAGCTCATGGCCGCACACTATGCCGAAAGGCGCCTGCATCGAGCCCACGACCTGCTCCGGGTGACGCCAGGACTCGCCGGCGGCCAGTACGGAATGATGAGCACAACTATGATAGTTGCGCCTATCACTTCGGTTGGTGTTACGCCAACTCACGTCGACGCGTGAGGGCGGCCGACATCCAGCTCGGCCCACACCGTTTTGCGTGGGGGCGGGCCGGCGTCGACGCCCCAGGCATCGGACAGGGCCTCGACGAGGAGCAGGCCGCGCCCGGACTCCGCGTCGTCGGGCGGCAGCACTCGGCCGCTCGACGGCAGCGCCTCGCCACGGGTGTCGGTGACCTCGACGCGCACCCGCGTGCGGTCCGTGACCGTCAGGCTCAGGCGGAAGTCCCGCCCCGGCACGCGGCCGTGCAGCACGGCGTTGGCCGCCAGTTCCGCCACCACCTGCTCCGCCCGTTGTGACGGCACGCCCCACGAGGCGAGGTGAGCGACGGTCAGCAGCCGCGCCAGCCGGGCGCCGCGACGAGTCGGGGAGAGCAGCACGGAGAGCTGGTTCGGAGGAGCCGACACGTCGGCTCCGGTCACGTCGAGGTTCATGCCACCGAGCGTTGCCGACCGGGTGGCCTCTGACCAGGGGCGAAGCCCGCACGAGCGTGCCTTGTCCGGCTCCGCCGGGACAAGGGCGTCCCCGGTGAACCGGCGCTGGGCAACAGCGCACTCGTTCGAGTGATGCCAGGCGCTTTCGTCACTCAGCGTGTCCATTCGGGCATACCGTGGGCGCCAGCGGGATCCGTACGGAGGGGCGGTGTCCGGGCCGGCTGGCGTGCCGAACAGGCACGGACGGCGTTGGGCACGGAACGACGGAGGTGGGGCACGTGAACGGTGCCGATGTGGACGACGACTCGGCTGCGGTACTCAAGTTGGTCGGCCGTCAGGTCAAGATGTGGCGCAAGACCGCCGAACTGACGCAGTCAGAACTGGGGACGGCAATCGGGTACGGCGAGGAGCTGGTCTCCTCGGTGGAACGCGCCATGCGCACGCCACAGCCCGAATTCCTGGCGGCCGCCGACCGCGTGCTCGGCGCCGAGGGCAAACTGGCGGCCTTCATTCCGGACGTCGCCGAGGCGCGCTACCCGAAGAAGGTCCGTGACCTCGCGAAGTTGGAGGCAGAGGCCGTCGAGTTGGGTGCTTATGTCAACACGGTCATGCATGGCCTTCTGCAAACGGAGGAGTACGCCCGTGCATTGTTCGGGATGCGGCGTCCGGCGTACGACGAAGACGATCTGGAGCGTCTCGTGTCCGCGCGCATGGCTCGGCAGTCGGTTCTCGGCCGACGCCCCGCTCCCCTGCTGACCGTGGTGCAGGAGGAGGCCACGCTTCGTCGGCCGGTCGGCGGCCGGCACGTTCTCCGACGGCAGTTGGAACATCTGCTGGACATGGGCAGACGGCCGCACGTCGCGATTCAGGTCATGGCGACCGAGACCGAAGAGCACGCCGGGCTCGGCGGCTCGCTGCGCGTCATGAAGTTGAACGACGGCACCACGTTCGGCCATGACGAGGTGCAGTTGACCAGTCGCCTGATCTCGGATCCGAAGGAAGTGCAGATCCTGGAGATGCGGTATGGAATGATCCGAGCCCAGGCGCTCACTCCTCGTGAGTCGTTGGCCTTCATCGACAAACTGCGGGAAGAGACATGACACACCGGCCCTCGGGCGGCTCGACACTGCACTGGATCAAGAGCAGCTACAGCACGAATGACGGCCCCGACTGTGTCGAGGTGGCGGCGGCGGCCGGTGTGGTTCGCGTGCGGGACTCCAAGGACGTCGCCGGGCCGCAGCTGGCGCTCACGGCGTCGGCCTGGGCCGACTTCGTGCGGCACGCCGCCAGGCGCTGATCAGGGCCAGGACGACCAGCGGATCGCGGGCGCCGCTTCCGGCGCGTGGAAGGCGAGGAGGGCTTCGCCCTCCTCTTCGAGCCCGGCGCGTTCCGCAGCCGAAAGGTCGGCGAACGGCCGGAGCTCCAGCGTCGCGCCGTCCCCGTCGCGCAGCAGCGACCACGTGCCCTTGAGGACACCGTCGGACAGGAACACCGGCTTTGCGACGTTGCCGCTCCACGCCACGGCGTGGCGTTTCGGGTCCGGAATGATCCGGGACCGGTCGTCGTGGCCGATGAAGACGTTGTCGAACTCCGGCAGGAACCGCGCCGGAGCCGGGGTCTCGGGGTCTGGACGCGGCGCGTCCGGCAGGTCGAACAGCTCGGCGCCCGTCGCGTCGTCGCGAAAGACGACCAGTTCGTCCCGCAGCCCGTCTACCACCAGGCGAAGCCGTGTCAGGCCGCTCCACCGCTGCACGTCCTTGACCGATGCCGGGCCGAACGCCGCCAGGTAGCGGCGGACAAGGTTCTCGAGCTTGGCCGCCGGCTCGGCCGAGGCAGCAGCGCCCAGCCAGTGCTGCGCCGTCGTCAGGCGGGCCGCTCCGCCGCGCTGCCACAGGCCGCGCGGCGGCACCTGGACCAGCGGCAGCAGTTGACGGGCAGCCATGGCCAGTGTCCGCGGCGCGGCCTCCGGCCACTCGTCTCGGAGGAGCGCGCCCAGTTCCCGCGCCTCCAGAGGACCGGCGTTCTCCAGCAGCACCCGCGCCCGAGCCGCGACGGCCGCCGGGTCAGCCCCGGCGAGCTCCTTGCGGTAGTTGGACCGCAGCGTCCGCTCGTGCGGCACGTCGAACAGCGGCCGCAGGGCGAGCCCGTCGCCGGCCGTTACGGTGTGGAGCGTGCAGCGCATCAGGCTGAGCCGCACGAACTCGCGTCGTTCGAAGCGCCGGGAGAAGTCCTCCGGGTCGAAGCCGGCCAGCCGGGTCCACAGTGCCGTGTAGTGGTTGGGCGGCACCTGGCTCTGCAGCCCGACCAGGTGCCGGACGGCGTCGGCCGGATCCGACTCCGCTCGGGCGAGCAGGTGCTGCCGGGCCAGCGTGGCGCGGCCGAGAGCGCGAGCGGTGAGCCGGGCCGCGGGCCGGGGCGTCACGCGGCGTCGAGCCGCAGCTCGGCGCGGAGCACGGTCCCCTCGCGCGGGCCGGTGTTGCGGTTCGCCCGCGCGCCGGGCACGGCCTCCGGCTCCGAAAGGGTGAACGAGCGGGCGGCGAGGAAGGCGCGCCCGGGCTCCCAGCCCTCCGGGACGGTCGCGGTGATCCGCCGCACGCCCCCGTCCGCCGCCCGCTGAAGCAGCGCGGCAGCCAGCGCGCTGCCCAGGCCGTGCCGCCGGGCGTCGGGGCGGAGCAGGAAGAGGCCGACGGCGCAGGCGTCGGGGTCCGGGTAGTGCAGGACCAGGTCGACCAGCCCCACGAGCTCCCCGCTCGGCGCCTCGACGACGAGGACCTGCTTGTCCCGCACGTCGGCGCCGTCGGGAAGGCTGTAGAAGAGGCTCTGCACGTCGCCCGGCCCGGCCGGCAGGCCGGTGGCGGCGGCGAAGTAGTCCTCGCAGGCATCGAACAGCCGGATCAGCTCGGGTTCGTCGGAGGGCAGGACGTCGCGGACCGTGTGGCGTGAGGAGGGCAGTTCGAACTCCATGGCCGCAGTATGCCGCGACGCGGAAGGGCGTGTCGCCGACATTCCGGTGATCTCACCTACCGATGACCGGGGCCGCCATGCGGCACCATCACACCTGTGTACACGGGGCAGAACCAGCAAGCCGGCCCGGCCGGAGGCCAGGAGCCTCCCGGGCTGCGCCGCCCGCGCGCGCCGGCGCCGCCGCCGAGGCGGCGCCGGACCGGCCGCGGCCGGCGGGTGCTGTCCTGGTGCGCTGCGGTGTTCCTGGTGCCGGTCAGCGTGCCGTTGGTCTTCCGCGGGCTCGACGCGGACGGGCCGTCGCCCGTGCCGCAGCTGCTGGCCTTCCTGCCCTGGTTCCTGGCGCCCGCCTGGGTGGGGCTGGCGCTGGCGGTGCTGGCCCGCCGCTGGCCGGTGGCGCTGTGGGCGGCGGCCACGCTGGCGGCGACGGCGGTGTTCCTGCAGCCGTACGGGCCGGACGCGCCACCGCCCGGGGCGCAGCCGACGGCCGCGCGGTTCAGCGTGCTCACGGCGAATCTGCACCACGGTGACGCCACCGAGGCGCTCCTGAAGCTGCTGGACCGCGAGCATCCGCAGCTGGTGGCCGTGCAGGAGTGCGACCAGCGGTGTGTGCGTGCGCTGCGTTCGGATGCCGTGCGGGAGGCGTATCCGCACCGGATCGTGGTCGACGAGGGCCGCTCGGCCGGCTCCGCGCTGCTCAGCACGTACCCGCTGCGCAGCACGAAGCCGCTGCCGGGAGTACTCGCGATGCCGGGCGCGTACGCCGACGTGGCGGGCGTACGGGTACGCGTGCAGGTGGCACATCCGATGCCGCCGGAGTTCGCCTCCGTCACGGCGTGGCGGCGGGGTCTGGACGAGCTGCGCGACCTGGCCGCGTCGCTTCACCGGGACGGCACGCCGGCCCTGTTCGCGGGCGACTTCAACGCCTCACAGGACCACGCGGCCTTCCGTGCCGTCCTGGCCGCCGGCCTGCAGGACGCGGCCCGTCTCCAGGGGCACTCGCGCAGCCCCACCTGGCCGAGCCGCACGGTGCCGCAGCTCGGCGTGCAGATCGACCACGTGCTGCTCAGCGACGCCTTCGAGACACGCGAGGTGACCTTCCCCGCCCTGCCGGGCTCCGACCACCGCGCGGTCCTGGCGGACGTCGCGCTGCGCGCGTCCTCGTGACCGGCGGGCGGTGTCAGTGGGCGGTGACAGACTCCGGGTATGACGCAGAACACACCTCAGGAGTCCACACCCCAGCACTTCGCACCGAAATGGGCGGCCGGCGACTCCCGGGTCGATCCGCCGCGGGAGGCCGGCGAGCGCGAGACGCTGGTGGCCTTCCTGGAG
>DASSBO010000171.1:0-3365 GCA_035698655.1 Streptomyces sp. | reverse complement strand
GGAGGACTTCTGGGCCGCCCACGGCGGCACCGACGCCGACCGGCTCGCGCGGGCCGCCGACCGGCTGCGGCGGGCGTTCGCCGTCATGTGCACGGCGGGTGACGACGTCCCCGAGCCGCTGGCCGAGGAGGCCGGGCCGTGGCTGGAGCAGCTGGCCAGGCTGGGCCGGGCCGGGGAGCGGGCACTGGACATGCTGCTCGCGCAGTCGCGCGGTGACGGCGGCGCGGCCTGGCAGGCGCAGCAGGAGCTGCACCGGCTGGACAAGCAGATCGACGACAGCGAGGTCACCGTCGGCAAGGGCGTGCTGCCGCAGTTCGTCGACCGCGCCCTGCGGGCCTTCGAGGACTGGACGGGCGTGCGCGGGAAGGCCTTCGGCGACGAGGCGCTGCACGGCGGGCCGCCCGGCGAGGACGGCGGTTCACTGCGCCGTGCCGCCGACGGTGATCCCGCGACGGCCTACCGGGCCGAGTCGGCGCCCGCGCCGCCCGGGGCGCCGCGCGGCCGCGGCGAGGTGCCGCAGCAGCCCGGCGCCGTCACCGCGCCGCTGCCCCGGGCCCGCGAACTGCGGGCCGTCACCGTGCTGTCCGGGCCGCACTCGGGCACCCGCGCGGACGTGCAGGTGCACGTGCCCGGGGCGGGCTGGCAGACGCTGGGGCACCTGTCCGGCAGCGGCTGGACGCAGGTCGACGCGCACGGTGTCGAGGCGGACGCGATACGGCTGCGCTGGCAGGACGGCTCGCAGGCGCCCGTCGTGCACGAGATCACGCCGTGGTACGCGGACATGCCCTCGGCCGCGCTGTCGCTGAGCCGCACCGAGACGTACGCGGCCATCGGCGGCGAGGGCGCCAAGGTGACGGCCGAGCTGACCGCCCGCAGGCCGGGCGACGTCGAGGACAGGCTGCGCGTCGAGGCGCCGGACGGCTTCACCGTGCGGGCTCCGCGCCGGCTGACCGTGCCGCGCGGCAGCACGACGAAGGTGCCGGTCACGGTCACGGCCGGGAAGGACGTGCGCCCGGGGACCTACCGCGTCCCGGTCTCCTTCGGCAGCGAGCACACGGTGCTGACCGTGCACGCCTTCCCGGACACCGGCGGCCCCGACCTGGCGCGCGGCGCCGACGCGGCCGCCTCCGCCGTCGAGGCGTCCGACTTCCCCGCGGCCGCCGTCACCGACGGCGACCCGGACACCCGCTGGTCCTCGCCGCAGCGCCGGGACGACGCCTGGGTGCGGGTGAAGCTGCCGCACCGGGCCCGGGTCGGCAAGGTGGTGCTGCACTGGCAGGACGCCTACGCCTCCCGCTACCGCGTGCAGGTCTCGCCCGACGGCCGGCACTGGCGCACGGCCGCCACCGTGCGGAAGGGCCGCGGCGGGACCGAGTCGGTGCGCATGGACGCACCGGCCGACACCCGCTTCGTGCGGGTGCGGTGTGACGAGCGCGGCACCCGGTTCGGGTACTCGCTGTGGTCGGTGGAGGTCTACGCCGTCCGCGACCGGTGAGGCGCGACACGAAGGCCCGGATCCGGAGCAGGTGTCCTGCCGCCGTCGATCCGGGCCAGTGCGTCGTCCGCGCCGTAGGGCTGAAGGTAGGGCAGCCAGCGCGGATCGCGATGCCCCGTGCCGATGATCCGCCAGGCCAGGCCCGACGGCGGCGCGGGTTGATGCCGCAGCCGCCACCCGATCTCCGCCACGTGCCGGTCGGCTTTGACGTGGTTGCAGCGGCGGCAGGCGGCGACGACGTTCTCCCAGGTGTGCTGGCCGCCGCGGCTGCGCGGAATGACGTGGTCGACGCTGGTGGCGACGCCACCGCAGTACGCGCAGCGGCCGCCGTCGCGGGCGAACAGCGCGCGGCGGGTGAGCGGGACCGGCCCGCGGTAGGGCACCCGCACGAACCGCTTGAGGCGGACGACGCTGGGTGCGGGTATCACGTGGGTCGCGCTGTGCATGAGGACGCCCGAGTCCTCCAGGCTGACTGCCTTGTCGTTCAGGACGAGGATGAGCGCGCGACGGAGCGGTACGACGCCGAGCGGCTCGTACGACGCGTTGAGGACCAGGACATGCGGCACGGTGCCTCCTTGTACGTCTGCGGCGCGTGGCTCGCGCCGGGACGATCTGCACTCAGTGTGTCCCGTGCCCCCGGCGGCGCGCCACCACGATCACGTAACGCACCGGGCGTGTTTTCCACCACACCCCTGGTCGTCGCGTCGTACGGACGGCGGTCCACCCGCCCGTTACGCCGCTAGTGTGAGCAATCCACCCGACCGGAAGGACGTGCCGTGTCCTGGCTCGTTGCCGCCTCCTCCCCGCCCGGCCCGGACTCGCTGGGCGACGCGCGGCGGTCGGCCGACGACGCGGCCGGCTGGATCCAGCAGAACTGGTCCGACTGGCTGGCCACCGGGCTGCGCATCGCGCTGATCCTCATCGTCGCGGTGATCCTGCGCTTCCTGGTACGGCGCGCCATCTCCCGCTTCGTCGCCCGCTCGCACCGCAACGCGGACGCCGAGGCCAGCGGCCGTGCGCTGCGCGGACTGCTCGTCAACGCCGAGCGGCGGCGGCAGCGCTCGGCGGCGGTCGGCTCGGTGCTGCGCAGCGTCGCCTCCATCCTGATCATGGGCACGGCGCTGCTCATCGTGCTGTCCGCGCTCGGCATCGACCTGGCGCCGCTGCTGGCCAGCGCCGGGGTGGCGGGCGTCGCGGTCGGCTTCGGCGCCCGCAACCTGGTCACGGACGTGCTGACCGGCATGTTCATGCTGCTCGAGGACCAGTACGGCGTCGGCGACCGGATCGACGCGGGCGAGGCCTCCGGCACCGTGCTGGAGATCGGGCTGCGCGCGACGAAGCTGCGCGGCGACGACGGCGTGATCTGGTACGTGCGCAACGGCGAGATAAAGCGGGTCGGCAACCTCAGCCAGGGCTGGGCGACGGCCGGAGTGGACGTGCAGGTCCGCGCCGGCGCGGACGTCGACGAGGTGCGGTCGGTGATCACAGCGGCCGGCGAGGAGCTCGCGAAGACCGAGCCGTGGGACGAACTGCTGTGGGACCGCGTCGAGGTGCTGGGCCTGGACTCCGTCACCCTGGAGTCGATGGTGGTGCGCGTCAGCGCCAGGACGATGCCCGGCAAGGCGCTCGCGGTGGAGCGGGAGCTGCGGCTGCGCATCAAGCGGGCCCTGGACCGCCGCGGCATCGAGATCGTCGACGACGAGTCCCTGGCCACCGAGGCCGTCCGCGTCTCGCTCGAGAAGTAACCCGAGAAGTGCCGGCTCCCCCGTTGACGGGCGGCGTCGGGCGCGGCCAGACTGACAGGAAGGTTTCCAGTCAGTTCAGTGAGACGTGATGTCGCGTCGCCGAGGAGGTGTGGGCCGTGAGCCAC
>DASSBO010000170.1:0-10947 GCA_035698655.1 Streptomyces sp. | reverse complement strand
CGCCTCGTCGATGATGTAGATCTTGTAACGACTGGAGGCGGGCCCGAAGAACGCCTTCTCGCGCAGCTCGCGCGCGTCGTCGACGCCGCCGTGCGACGCGGCGTCGATCTCGATCACGTCGATCGAGCCGGGGCCGTTGCGCGCGAGATCGATGCAGGAGCGGCACTCGCCGCAGGGGGTGGGCGTCGGCCCCTGCTCGCAGTTCAGGCAGCGGGCGAGGATACGGGCACTCGTCGTCTTGCCGCAGCCTCGCGGGCCGCTGAACAGATACGCGTGGTTGACCCTGTTGTTGCGCAGGGCCTGCTGCAGCGGTTCAGTGACATGCTCCTGCCCGATGACCTCGGCGAAGGTCTCGGGGCGGTAGCGGCGGTACAGGGCGAGGGACGACACACCCCCGACGATATAGGCCGGCACCGACATCCGGCCCAGCCCCGCGGCGCACGCCGCGTCCGGACATGCGAACGCCCCCCACGCACCCACCAGAGCCTTCCTACCCTTGCTGCCTTCCGGCCCTGGGGGAGTTCAGAAAGATGGCGCCACGTGAGGGGCTGCGCCCACAGTACCCGATCCCCCTCCCGGGGATCGAGTTCGCAAGCACCCTCCGGAGTCTTGTATGGTTTGCGGCGGAGGATTCGCCTAGTGGCCTAGGGCGCACGCTTGGAAAGCGTGTTGGGGGCAACCCCTCACGAGTTCGAATCTCGTATCCTCCGCCCAGCCTCACCGGGCTGAACGTAGGGCCCCACCGCCTCGGCGGTGGGGCCCTACGTCGTTCCTGGTCTGCGTCATGCGTGGTCTCCGTCACAGCAGCCCCACTGCCTCGACATCACAGCCGCCCTCCCGTCGAGCACGGCATCGAACACTCCTGTCTTCCTGCAGATCTGGTGCGACAGACGACTCGCCGTTCTGGCCGGCCGTCAGGAGAGGACACTCGGGCGACGTGGCGGCGGGATGTGGTCGAGCAGTTCCCACAAGGGGCGCGCGCCCGCCGCCCACTCACCGAGGAGGCGGCGGTCGACGAGGTGGATGCGGTGCTCCCTCCCCCAAGGGATCGCCTTGGAGCTGAAGCGTCCGTTGGTAAGGACGACGGCGACGTCCGCTCCGTGGATCTGCCGGGCCGTGCCGTTGGCCTGCTGCAGCACGCCGGTGCCAACCGCGGAACCACGGACCCCGTCACGCCGGTGCGTGCACTGAATGGCCCAGACACGGCCGGCCGGATCGACAGCGCGGACATCACAGGCGTTATCGCCGGCACCGCCCAGACGCTCAGCCCGGCAGCCGTCCCGGCGCATCAAGTCCCGTATCGCGAATTCGAACGCCCGATGGTCCAAGGCATCGATCTCCGCGATGCCTAGCCGCAGGGCCCGAGCTTCTCGAGGAGATCCGTGCGGAGGCAGCGGAGCGCGGAATGTCCGCGTACGTCGCCGAAGCACTGCGGTCCAAGCGGGACCGGGACCAGCTACAGGAGCTGGCCGGCGGGCTGCAGGAGGAGCACGGGCCGGTCACCGACGATGAGCGCGAGGCGGCGCTGGAGGACCTGGAGCACCTCGACGCCGAACACGAGCGGCGGCGCGCCGCCGGCGGGCACCACGCTGGAGAGGCTGCGTGAAGAAGCGGGCCGGCCAAGCCGTACGTCGGCCGCTCCGTGTCTTCGTACTGGACTGTGCAGCGCTCTCCATGGCCGTGCGTGGCGACCGAAGGATGATTGCCTGGCTCGACCTCGCGGCACGGGGAGAAGCTGACGTAGTGACCTCCCCCATGACGCTCGTCGAGGCGTACAACGGCAGGACGACTGAGCGGCGCTGGGACTGGGTACTGTCACGGCTCCAGGTCGTCGGCATCGGGAAGGACGAGGCCCGTCAGGCACGCCGTCTTCTGGCCGACGCCAATCTCCATGGTCACAAGTACGCCATCGACGCGGTTCTCGCCGTCATCGCACTGAAGCAGCGAGGGCAGGTCACGGTGTTCACCTCGGACGTCGACGACCTGGAGAAGCTTGTCCCGGACACGATCGTCGTCAAGAAGGTGTGACCCGCCCCCTCACGACCGGTCCGCCGGTCGGAGCCTTCGTCGTGCTTCGCGGCGGCAGGGGCGATGAGTTTGCGGCGGCCGTGCGGTCTACCCGTCGACGAAGGGAGCACATCATGCGCAACATCATCGTTTGCACGTTCCTGACACTCGACGGCGTCATGCAGGCACCGGGCGGTCCCGAGGAGGACACCGGGAACGGCTTCCGGCACGGCGGCTGGCAGAAGCCGGTGGACGACGACGAGGTCGGCGCGGCCATCGCCGGTTGGTACGAGCGCTCCGACGCGATGCTGCTCGGCCGCAAGACCTACGAGATCTTCGCGTCGTACTGGCCGACCGCCGATCCCGAGATGCCGTTCACCGAGCGGATGAACGGCATGCACAAGTACGTGGCGTCCCGGACCCTGACGTCCGTCGAGTGGCAGAACTCCACGCTGCTGGAGGGCGACGTCGTCGAGGCCGTGCGCACGCTGAAGGGGTCGGACGGCGGCAACATCAACGTCGTCGGCAGCGGCGACCTCGCCCAGACCCTCATGCGGCACGACCTCGTCGACGAGTACCGGCTGACCATCCACCCGGTGATCATCGGCACCGGCAAGCGACTGTTCGCCGACGGAGCGATCCCCACAGCGCTGAAGCCGGTCAGCGTCTCGACGACACCGGGCGGCACCGTCGTCGGCGTCTACCGGCCGAACGGCAAGCCCAGCTACGACAGTTACTAGTTGTGGTGTGCCAGGTCGGCTTGGGGGAGGGATCGGTATGCGCGGCCATCGCCTCACGCTGCGTCTGCTGGAAGGGGTGTGCGCGACCGTCGTTGCGCTGGGCCGGGCCGGGGAAGAGTCCGCCGGCGGTGCTGGTCCTCGGGGTCGCGTGCATCGTCGGCCTCGCGGCCGCGACGTGGTGGACGACCCGCAGCACGGTGGAAGTGCAACGCATCCGGCCTTCCCCGCCCAACGGGGGTTTCCACCGGTCGCCACCCGCCGGGCACGGCCCGGGCACGGTGCCGCCTCCGGCGCCGCCCAGCGCCGGTCCGTAGCCCGGGGGTGCAGAGGCTGCGGGGCGGGTCGCGATCATCAGACCATCTGGTCAACGGTGCCCGCTGCGGGGCGGCCGAAACCCCGAACATTTCATATCACTGAGGCGGCCCTCAGAACCGTTTCGATGAAGAGCGTGCCGGACAACGCTGGGGTATGAGCGGACGCAGGAACACAACGGAACCGGCGGCGCGGACGAGCCGCCGAAGCGTGCTCGCGGCGTCCGCGGCAGCCGGCCTCGGGCTGCTGACCGGCGCGTGCGGCAGGGCCGGCACGGTGTCGGACGCGAACGGCGAGGGCGGCGACGTGCAGCCGTCGGCGTCGGGGCGGCAGCCCTCGCCGAGCCCCAGCCCGAAGCCGGAGCTGCCGCGTGGCGGCCGCACGCTGTTTCCGCAGTACCGGCTGATGGGCTACTGCGGCTACCCCGGCGCGCTCGCGCTCGGCCGGCTCGGCACCGGCGACCCGGACCAGCGCGCCGACGAGATCGAGAAGAAGGCCGCGGAGTACGCCGACGGCCGGACCCCGCTGCCCGTCCTCGAACTGCTCGCCAGCGTCGTCAACCCCACCCCCGGCCCCGACGGCATGTACCGCACCCGCACCCCCGCCGACGTCATCGGCGACTACCTCGACGTCGCCCGCAAACACCACGACATGCTGCTGCTCAACGTCCAGCCGGGACGCGCCGCCATGCTCGACGAGGTCAAGGCGCTGGAGAGGTGGCTCGTCCAGCCCGACGTCGGCGTCGCCCTCGACCCGGAGTGGGACATGGACGCCGACGAGGTACCGGGGCAGAAGTTCGGCCACACCGACGGCGCGGAGATCACGGCCGTCGCCGACTACCTCTCCGGCCTGGTGGAGAAGCACGACCTGCCGCAGAAGCCGCTGATCTTCCACCAGGTCGCCGACTTCGTCGTGCCCGACAGGGACAAGCTGCGCACCGCGCCCGGCGTCGCACTCGTCATGAGCGCCGACGGCATCGGCTCCCCGGCGCTGAAGCGCGCCACGTGGGACCTGCTGGTCAAGCACCTCCCCGACGACGTGCATACCGGCTTCAAGCTCTTCTACGAGGAGGACGCGGAGGGCAGCCGCCTGATGACTCCGAAGGAGGTCCTGGCGCTGAAGCCGGAGCCGGAGTACGTCATGTACGAATGAGATCCGAGCGCCCGGCATACGATGTGGCGACCGGATGAACCCGACCGGGGGGCTGCAGGCATGGCACTGTTCGGAAACGCACACACCGTCGACCCGGGGTCGGCGCACCAGGAGTACGCGCGCCTGCTCGGCCAGGGCGAACAGGTGTACGCCGCGTACCAGCTGGTCCGTGACGTGATCCTCTTCACCGACCGGCGGCTGATCCTCGTCGACAAGCAGGGGCTGACCGGCAAGAAGGTGGAGTACCACTCCGTGCTCTACCGCAGCATCACGCACTTCTCGGTGGAGACGGCCGGCCACTTCGACCTCGACGCCGAGCTGAAGCTGTGGATCTCCGGCAGCCCGGCGCCGATCGAGAAGACGTTCACCAAGGGCGTCGACATCTACGAGGTCCAGGCGATCCTCGCCCAGTTCGTCACCCGGTAGCCGCCCCTGCGGTCACACCGTCGCCCGCAGGTCGTCGGAGTAGTGCTCGATGGCGCGCCGGTACTGCCGGACCTCGGCGTCCTCACTGCTGGCCGCCAGCAGCTTCAGCAGGATCCGCATCGCCTCGTGGTGTTCCCCGGTGTTGAACAGGGCCATGGCGAGGAACGTGCGGAGCGCTCCGTCGTCGGGGTAGCGCCGGACCCCGGCCCGGAGTGTGTCGACGGCGTCCGCATACCGGCCGAGCACCCGGTACGTGCTGCCGAGGCCCAGCAGGGCGCCCCGTCTGTCCTCGTCCGCGAGACCGGTTCCGCGCAGAGAGCGCTCGTAGAAGGCGACGGCCTCGCGTTCCAGGCCCAGACGGTCGTGTACCGCTGCCGTGCGGTACGCCACCTCCGCGTCATTGGGGAACCGCCCGGCCAGCGCCAGCAGACTGTCTCTGGCCTCCTCGAAACGTCCCCGCTCCTGCAGCAGGGTGGCCTCGCTCAGCACGTCTTCCTTGCTCTGCACACTCATCCGCACATCGTGGCAGCCCGTTCACCGGCCGGCCGCGCGGCCGGGGCGGAACCGGGTGCCGGGGCGGCGCGTCCGTAGGGGGCATGGATGACCGTGTAGCGGCCCGCAGGGGCGCCGTGGGGTGTCTGCTCGCCGGGCTCGGCGCGGCGGTCGCGCCCCTCGTGTGGGCGCCGCAGGCCGCGAGCAGCATCAACGGAGGGTTCGAAGGACAGGACCGCGACCTGAGCGTGCTCTTCGTCGACCTGCCGCTCATCGTGCTCGGCGGCGCTCTGGTCCCCCTCGTCACCTGGACGCTGGCCATGCGGGGGGCGCGCCGCCCGTGGGTCGCGGCGTTCGCGGCCGTGGGCGCGCTCGCGCTCGGGGTCTGGGGGCTCACCGTGTGGTGGGCCCCCGACCGGGTGCCGGGCCCCGGGGACGGGCCCGGCGTCTGACCTCCGGGGCCGTCAGGCGATCTTCATCTGCGCCATCATGCCCATCGCCGCGTGGTCGAGCATGTGGCAGTGGTACGGGAAGACGCCGCGGTAGGAGTCGAACGTCAACTGCAGCTTCACGGACTGCCCCGGGAAGAGGAGCACGGTGTCCTTCAGGCCGGCCTCCGGGGGCGGGACGGGCGCGCCGTCGCGTTCGAGGATGCGGAACTGCACCAGGTGGGTGTGGAAGTTGTGCGGGAGCGCCGGGTCGATGTTCTTGACGTTCCACACCTCGGTGGCACCGAAGTCGATGGCCGTGTCGATGCGGTCCGGGTCGTAGGTCTTGCCGTTGATGTAGCCCTTGCCGCCGGTGCCGGGGGCGTCCATGGACATCGTGAAGTCCCGTTCCACGGTCGGCTTCGGCAGCGCGGGCAGCGTCTGCAGCGTGTCCGGCACCGTGCTGTCGTCGGCGACCGGCTTCCCCACGTCGAACCGCATCACGTTGCCGATCAGATCGGTCGGCCCGGGCCCGATGAGGTTGTTCAGCACGAGCTGGGTGCCCGGCGCGTACTGCGCGAAGTCGATGACGAAGTCGATGCGCTCGCCGGGCGAGATGACCATGACCGGCGAGGTGTACGGCTTCTCCAGCAGGCCGCCGCCCGTGCCGATCTGGGTGACCGGGGAGCCGTCGGAGAGCCGCAGGATGAAGATGCGCAGGTTGCTGGCGTTGACCAGCCGGAAGCGGTACTTGCGGCCCTCGACCTTCATGTAGGGCCACGCCCGCCCGTTGACCATGATGGTCGTCCGGTTGAACGGGTCGTCCATCGTCCACACCAGCTGCGCGTTCTCGTCGAGATCGGCGTCGCGGAGGACGAGCGGCACGTCGTACTTGCCGGAGGGCAGCCCGAGCCCGAGTTCGGTGTCGTCCTGCAGGACGTAGGCGCTCGCCAGGCCGCGGTAGACGCTCTCGGCGGCGGTGTGGTGGGCGTGGTCGTGCGTCCACAGCGTCGCGTGCGACTGGTGGTTGGGATAGGTGTACGTGCGGGTGCGCATCGGGTCGATCATGTACTGCATGCGGCCGCCGTCGCTCGCCTCGGGCACCGAACCGCCGTGCAGGTGCGGCGACGTCGGCGTGTCGAGGAGGTTGAACTGCTGGACGACGGCCCGGCGGCCCGAGCGGGCCCGGAGGGTCGGGCCGGGGAACGAGCCGTTGTAGGTCAGCACGTCGGTGGACCTGCCCGGCAGGATCTCCGTGCGCGCCTTGCGCATCACGACCGCGTAGTAGTCGGTCGTCGAGGACTTCCACAGCGGCGAGAGCACCGGGGGCGTCGTCAGCGGGACGGTGAACTGGGCGGCCGCAGCGCTGCTCGTACCGGCGCCCGCGGCGGCCGGGGCCGCCGCGGCGAACGTCTGGGTCAGCGGCCCCGCGACGGCGCCCGCGACGCCTGCGCCGAGTCCGAGCCGGAGAAGAGAACGGCGGGTGAGCACAGGGGGCCTCCGTCAACGTGCTGCGGGATCTGTCGATCCCGCATCTTTCACGCTGGGCCCGGGCGCCCGGCCCTCCCGGCGGGGACCGATGACCGATGTCACCGGTGCGGTGTCAGGTGTCACGCGCGGCGTGCTCAGCTCGCGGTGGCCAGGATGCAGGCGAACCCGAGGAGGGAGAGCAGGACCGTCACCGGTGCCGCGAAGGCGACCAGCGCGCGGACGTCGACGTCCCGTCGCGGCTCGGGGAGCATCCACGCGGTGAGCAGCAAGCCGAAGGCGAGGAACAGGCCGCATCGGACGACCCAGAAGGCGGTGTTGAACGCCGAGTAGAAGCGATGTCCCTCCTGCGAAGTGCAGGCGTCACAGGCGAAGGCCGAGACCATGGCGATCAGGTAGGTCAAGCCGCCCAGCGGCAGCGTGACCAGCGTGGCGACCAGGGGGGCAACCCAGGGGCGGCGAACCGGCGCGGCGGGGCGGGCGGCCCCGGGAGTCGTTGCGGACATGTCCCCAGCCAACCGCCCGGCCTGCGTCCGGCGTATCGGGGTGCGTACTCATCTCGTGCGGCCGGCTACTCACACGCCGGCGCGGGGGCCCGGGCGGCGGGAGTCGGCCCGGCCGGCGAGGTGGCACCGCGCAGGGCGAGGGGGTGGGCAGCAGCGAGGAGGAGGGTCAGGGCGGACAGGGTCAGCCACAGCGTCATCGGGGCCGCGTGGGCCAGGAGTTGGGTGGCGACGACGGGCGCGGTGACCGTCGCGACGCCCCAACTGGTGCCGAACGCCGCCATGTAGCGACCCGTCGCCCCCGGTGGGGCCAGGTCCGCGATCACCGCGTACATCCGGCCCATGAGCAGCAGGTCGCCCAGGCTCCAGCAGACCGTCCACGCCACGAACGCGGGCAGGGCGCCGGCGAACGCGTAGCCGGCCAGGCCCGCGGCCAGCAGGACGTAGCCGGCCGCGAGCACGGCCGGCGCGGGGAGTTCCGCGAGGCGGCGGAGGCGGAGCAGCGGCTGGCCGGCCACGATCGTGAAAGCCGAGGTGGTGAACAGCCAGCCGGCGTCCGCCGGCCGGAGGCCGCTCCGGGTCAGGGACAGCGGCAGCGCGATCATGATCTGCAGGTAGACCAGCGCGAACAGCGTCCCGCAGGCCAGCATCGCCAGCAGGGCCCCGTCGCGCCACGGAGAGGCGGCGCCCGGCACGGACGGGTCCGGATCCGGCTCCGGCGCCGTGCCTGCGGCATCCGGCGGCAGCACGAGGCGCACGACGACCGCGCACGTCAGGCACGTCAGCGCGTCCACGACGAACAGCCACCGCAGGTCCCAGCGCCCGAGGCCGGCGGCGATCAGGCCGGCGCCCATTCCGCCCACGGCCAGCGCGGCGTTCAGCAGACTGAAGGCGCGCGGGCGCTCGGCCGGTGCCACGACGTCGGCGATCATCGCCTGGCTCGGCGGCTCGTACACCTCGAAGAACAGGCCGAGCAGCACGGCGAAGCCCGCGACGGCGGCCAGGCTGCCGGAGGCGGCGATGCCGAACTGGGCGACGGCGCAGCCGGCCAGCCCCAGCACGATGGTGCGCCGCCGGCCCAGCCGGTCGGCGAGCCGCCCGCCGGCCAGCCGGGAGGGGATCGTGGCCACGCCGAACGCCGCCGAGACCAGCCCGGCGGTGGCGGCGCTCGCGCCGAAGTCCGTCGTGACGAGCACGGTGAGGAACGACAGCGAGAACGCGCCGAGCCGGTTCACCGCCCGCGCGACGACGAGCAGCCGCACGGCGCGCGGCAGCGGCCCGCGCCGGCCGGCTCGGCTACTCCGCGATGCCACGGGTGAGGAGGACGACCGTAACGAAGGTGCGGTAGAGGCGGATCGGGTCGTCGTCCGTCATGCGGACGACGCACGGGTCGCCGCCGTCCGGCGTGACGCCGTGGATCCAGCAGGCCATCTCGGCCAGGTCCGGGTTCCGCATGCGGACGGTGAGCGTCGCGGGCAGTTCGATGCTCGGCAGCGCGGCCGACGGCAGCGCCTCGACGGCACGGCGGGCCGCGTCGCGGATCGCCTCGCGGGCGTCGGCCGGGTGCATGCTGTCGGCCGCGAAGCGGGACACCGACGACTTCACGACGGCGCTGCGCACCCCGGGGCAGAACGGCTCGGTCTCGGCGCGGGTCGTCTCGTCGCCCGTCACCAGCAGCACCGGGACGCCGTGGCCCAGCGCGACGAGCGCGTTGACGCCGCTCTCGCCCGCCACGACGCCGTTGAGCCGCACCTCGCTGATGGCCACCGGGTTGTAGGTGTGCGACAAGGTGGCGTGCGGGCCGGACATCGAGCCGTGGTAGGAGACAAAGAAGACGCCGTCGAAGGAGCCGTCGAGACCTTGCATCATGTAGAGCGGCTTGTGACGGCCCGACAGGTAGCGGGCCCGCCCGGCCAGGCCGTCCGGACGCAGGTTGGCCATCTTCGAGTGCGAGTCGTTGACGAGGAACGCGCTCGCGCCGCCGGCCTGCGCGCCGTCGATGGCGGCGTTGACCTCTTCCTGGAGCAGCGTGCAGTAGTAGGGGTAGTCGGGCCGGCCGGGGCGGCACTGCTCCCAGTCGACGACTCCCGCGGTGCCCTCCATGTCGGTGGAGAGAAAGATCTTCACGGCATGCTCCTCCGTCGGCCCCCGTCGGCGTCTGCCGAAGTCTCGCACCGGCCTGTGACACCCGCACGGGCCCGGCCCCGGTCCCGCCCCGGTACGTCGGGCGGCCGGCGGGGCACGGATGCCGCATGCCCTTGCTCGTCGGAACGTCCGGGTGGCAGTACCGGGACTGGCGGGGCGTGCTCTACCCCGAGCGGCTGCCGCAGCGGCTGTGGCTGGAGGAGTACGCCCGCCTGTTCGCCACCGTGGAGAACAACTCGGCCTTCTACCGGCTGCCGCCGGTGGAGACGTTCGCCGCGTGGCGGGAGCGGACGCCGGAGGGGTTCGTCATGGCGGTGAAGGCCAGCCGCTACCTGACGCACCTCAAGCGGCTGCGGGAACCGGCCGAGCCGGTGCAGCGGCTGCTGGGGCGCGCGGTGGAGGGGCTGGGCGACCGGCTCGGGCCCGTCCTGCTGCAGCTGCCCGCGCGGTTCACCGTGGACGTCGGCCTGCTGGACGCCTGCCTGCGCTGCTTCCCGGGCGGGGTGCGGGTGGCCGTCGAACTGCGGCACCCGTCGTGGTGGGCGGCCGAGGCGGCACTGCGCACGGTGCTGGAGCGGCGCGGGGCCGCGTTGTGCTGGGCCGACCGCGACTCCCGCCGGCTGACGCCGCTGTGGCGCACTGCCGGCTGGGGCTACGTGCGGTTCCACAGCGGTGCTGCGCAGCCGTGGCCGCGCTACGGGCGGCGGGCACTGGCCTCCTGGGCGCGGCGGATCGCCGAGGCGTGGCCGGACGGGGACGAGGTCTACGCGTACTTCAACAACGATCCGGGCGGTGCTGCCGTGGCCGACGCCGCGCAGTTCGCGCGGGCCGCGGCCGGGCTGGGCCGCACGGTGACGCGCACGCCGCGGGCGGGCGGCGGGGGCGCGGTTCAGGACGGGTCGCGGTAGAGCAGGTCGAGGCTGTCCTCGTGGCCGCCGGGCCAGGTCAGGGTGAATCGCCAGCAGCCGGCCTCCGGCAGGTCGATCGTGGACGGGCCCGGGCCGCCGTCCACGCTGCGGGTGACCGGGCGTCCGGTGCCGTCCAGGCGGGCGGTGATGTGCAGGGTCGCTTCGCTCGCGGGGACGGCAGGGGCGTCCTTGGCGAGCCAGAGGATCTTGTTGTTGTGGTCCGCCGGGGGCGGCGCCTGGTACGGGTAGCCGAAGAGGACGGCAGCTATCTCGCCGCGGCGGCCCACGGCGTAGTGCGGCCGCGCATCGGGCGCGAGGTGGTCTGCGGCCCAGTCGGGCAGCCGCC
>DASSBO010000169.1:0-4542 GCA_035698655.1 Streptomyces sp. | reverse complement strand
AGGCGTGCGGGACGCCGGCCCCGAGGTGCAGGGCCTCCCCCGGCTGCAGCACGACGTGGTGCAGCAGCAGGGTGGCCAGCACGCCCGGGTCGCCGGGGTGGTGGCCGGCGACGGCGGCGCAGGCCGCGTACGCCGGGGACTGGGCGGCGCGTTCCCGTGCCGCCCGCGCGGCCTGCCCGACGGTCTCGGCGATCGCGTCGCGGTCGGCGGTCAGCAGGGCGGTGAGCACCTCGCGCAGCGCGGCGCTCTCGGGCCGGGCGCGCAGCACGTCGACGTACGGGGTGAGGCCGTCGACCTGCAGCCCGGCGAGCAGCGCGGCGGCCTCCTCGGCGTGCCGGAAGCCGCACAGGCCCTCGAACGGGGTGAGGGCGCAGATGAGTTCGGGCTTGTGCTGGTCGTCCTTGTAGGTGCGGTGTGGCGCGTCGCGCGGGACGCCGCGGGCCTCCTCGGCAGCGAAGCCGGCGCGGGCGGTCTCGGCGTCGGGGTGGACCTGCAGCGACAGGGGCGCGTCGGCGGCGAGCAGCTTCAGCAGGAACGGCAGCCGCGGGCCGAAGACGGCGAGGGCGCGGGGGCCCAGTTCGCCCTCCGGGTCAGCGGCGATGACGTCCGTCAGGGCGCGCGGCCCATCGCCGCGGTCGACGCGTGAGGGGTCGCCCGGGTGGGCGCCCATCCACAGCTCGGCCTGCGGCTGCCCGGTCGGTTCGGTGCCGAGCAGTTCGGGCAGCGCGGTGGTCGAGCCCCATGCGTAGGGGCGCACGGTGGTGAGCAGGCGGTCCATGGAAACGGGCTCCCGGCGGTTCGTGGTGTCTGTCGGGATCAGCGTGTGTCGCCGTCGGCGAGCGTGAGGTAGACGGCGGCGAAATCGGCGGTGGCGATCAGCTGTGCGGCCGTCTCGAGCGGGCCGCTGCCCTCGGCGGGTTCGAGTTCGCTGAGCGGTGTGTCGTTCGCGTAGGCCAGGTCGCGGGCTGCGACGGCGGCCGAGTCGCCGTCGGGGGCGTGCTCGCGCAGCAGGACGACGCGCGTGTGCAGCGGTTCGGGGTCCTCGACGCGGTCGCGGAAGAAGTCGTCGGAGTCGCCGCCGGAGGCGAACGGTCCCGCGAGCAGGGCGCCGTGCGCGGTGAGTGCCTCGGGGAGTTCGGCGGCCAGCGCCGGACGGCCGGGGAGGGCGGCCAGCGTCGTCGCGCCGTGCCGGGCGGCGGCGCCGGCGACGGGCCCTTCGCTCCACAGCAGGGGCACCGTGCCGGCCAGTTCGGTGGCCAGCAGCTTGCCGGGGTTGTCGTAGACGGCGACGGCCGGGCCGCACCGTTCGGCGACCTGGTCGAGCCGGTCGGCCATGGCCTCCAGGTCGGTACGCGAGGCGGGGAGCAGGCCGAGCCGGTCGGTCAGTGCGAGCAGCGGGGCGAGCAGTGTCCACAGGGTGCCCGGGGAGACGAGGGGCGCCTGCTGTTCGGGCTCGGTGACGGCACTCGCGGCAGGCCGCGGCTCGAAGGGTGCGGCGGCCAGGGGAACGACGAGGCCGCGGACCTGGCCGATCACCTGGGTGATCTCGGCCCGTTCGGGGACGACGGCGACGACGGTGCAGCCCCGCCGGTACGCCTGGTCGACGAGGGCGTCGAGGCCCGGTTCGTCGCCCGTGCTGGAGATGATCAGCAGCAGGTCCATCGCGCCGGCCCAGCCGGGCAGCGTCCAGCGCAGTGCACCGGGCGCCGCGAGCTGTCCGGTGGGGCGCAGCAGGGTGGCGGGCACGGCGCCCTTGCCGAAGGCGGCGAGCAGGTCCGCGACGCAGCCGGTGACGGGTCCGGCGCCGGCGACGAGGACGGCGCGCGGGCGTCCGTCGGGCCGCAGCGCGAAGACGCCGGCGTCGTCGGCCTGCCGCAGTGCGGAGCGGACGCGGGCGCCCGCCTCGGCGACCGAGCGCAGCAGGCCCGCGGTGTCGGCGCGGGTCAGCGCGTCCGGGTCGTCCAGCAGTGACTCGTCGAGCATGGGGGCAAGCCTCCGTTCACGCCGGGGCGGTCTGGCCGGTCTCAGCCGGGACGGCGGGCCTCGTCGACGAGGAGCACCGGGATGCCGTCGCGCACCGGGTAGGCGAGACCGCAGGCGCCTTCGCCGGTGCAGACCAGTTCGGCCTCCGCCGCGTCGGCGCCTTCGGGGGCCTCCTCGCGCAGCGGCGAGTGGCACGCCGGGCAGGCGAGGATGTCCAGGAGACCGGCTTCGAGCGGCATCGGGTGTGTCCCTTCGGGCTGGTGGTGTTCAGGTTAGCCGGGTCAGGCGCGGACGAGGGCGAGGACCTCGTCGCGGACCCGGGCGGCGGTGGCCTCGTCGCGGGCCTCGACGTTGAGCCGGAGCAGCGGCTCGGTGTTGGAGGGGCGCAGGTTGAACCACCAGTCGGCGGCGGTGACGGTGAGGCCGTCGAGGGTGTCGAGTTCGACGTCGTCGCGGTCGGCGTAGGCGGCGCGGACGGCGGCTGCGCGGCCGGCCTGGTCGTCGACGGTGCTGTTGATCTCGCCGGAGGAGACGTAGCGGTTGTAGTGGGCGACGAGGGCGGACAGCGGGCCGTCCTGTCCGCCGAGCGCGGCCAGTACGTGCAGGGCGGCGAGCATGCCGGTGTCGGCGTTCCAGAAGTCGCGGAAGTAGTAGTGCGCGGAGTGCTCGCCGCCGAAGATCGCGCCGGTGCGGGCCATCTCGGCCTTGATGAAGGAGTGCCCCACCCGGGTGCGCACGGGGCTGCCGCCGGCTTCGCGTACCACCTCCGGAACGGACCAGGAGGTGATGCAGTTGTGGATGACGGTGCCGCTGCCGCCGTTCTTCGCCAGCTCGCGGGAGGCGACCAGGGCGGTGATCGCGGACGGGGAGACGCCCTCGCCGCGCTCGTCGACGACGAAGCAGCGGTCGGCGTCGCCGTCGAAGGCCAGCCCGATGTCGGCGCCGGTGGCCCGGACGCGTTCCTGCAGGTCGACGATGTTCTTCGGGTCGAGCGGGTTCGCCTCGTGGTTCGGGAAGGTGCCGTCCAGCTCGAAGTACATCTGCTCGACCTGCAGCGGCAGGTCCTTGAGCACGGTGGGCACGGTGTGGCCGCCCATGCCGTTGCCGGCGTCGACGACGACCTTCAGCGGGCGGATCGCCGTCAGGTCGACCAGGGAGCGCAGGTGGGCGGCGTACTCGGCGAGCAGGTCCTGTTCGCCGACGGTGCCGGGCGTGGCGCCGCTCTCGGGCAGGCCGGTCTCGGACCACTCCTCGACCAGTTCGCGGATCCTGTCCAGGCCGGTGTCCTGGCCGACGGGCGCCGCGCCGGCCCGGCACATCTTGATGCCGTTGTACTGCGCCGGGTTGTGGCTGGCGGTGAACATGGCGCCGGGCAGGTCCAGGTGGCCGCTGGCGAAGTAGAGCTGGTCGGTGGAGCACAGCCCGATCAGGGTCACGTCGGCTCCGCGGCCGGCCGCGCCGCGCGCGAAGGCGGCGGCCAGGCCGGGCGAGGACGGCCGCATGTCGTGCCCGACGACGATCGCGGACGCGTCGACGACCTCGACGAAGGCTGCGCCGAACAGCTCGGAGAGCTTCTCGTCCCACTGGTCGGGCACCACGCCGCGCACGTCGTACGCCTTCACGAGTTGCGAGAGGTCCGCCACGGTCACCCTGCTCCCTGGAAAGTCGGTCTACGGGGCACCGAATCTACCCGGCTCGGGTGACGGGGGCACGGACGGGCGGCGGCAGCCGCTACGAGTCGGGCGAGCGCAGGACGCGGAGGTGGCCGCGGCGGGCGACCTCCATCGGGTCCGCCTCGTGGCCGGCGGCCGACGCGCCGGGCGTGCCGTGCTCCCGGGCGCGGTGGGTGCGGGCCGCCTCGCGGACCGCGTCGGCCAGCGCCTCCAGGTCGTCGCCGCTGGGCTGCACGGCCGAGGTGTCGACGGCCAGCCGGACGACCTCCCAGCCGCGCGGGGCGGTGAGCCGCTCGGAGTGCTCGGAGCACAGGTCGTAGCAGTGCGGCTCGGCGTAGGTGGCCAGCGGGCCGAGGACGGCCGTGGAGTCCGCGTAGACGTACGTCAGCGTGGCCACGGCGGGGCGGCCGCACGCGGTGCGTGAACAGCGACGTACAGGACTCACGACGCTGGACGCTACCGCACTCTTGAGCGGGCTGCGACGACTCCTGGACACCCCGGGCCGCCGTGTCGCCCCGCTTCGCCGGAAACGCGCGGAACGCGATGATCGTGATCGGCGGGCGGCCGGCCGCCGCCCGTGGATAGGCTTTGCGGTGTGAGTGAGCAGGTACCGCATCGACCGGCGGCGCCGCGGCCCCGGCGCCGCGACCGGCACGGCCGAGGCATGCGCGGCCCGGTGGCGCCGCCGCAGGTGCCGCTCGCAGCCAGCCGCAGCGAGGTGTTCGACGATCTCGTGCGGGACGCCGTCGGCCGCCTGGAACGGCACCTGCCGCAGCTGGCCGGCGTGGACTTCGCCGTGCAGGACGTCCCGCGGGCCGACCAGGACGGGCCGGACGCCTACGGGAGCGTGCCGCTGGGCCGGGTCGTGCCGGCGGGCGACGGGCGG
>DASSBO010000168.1:0-4916 GCA_035698655.1 Streptomyces sp. | reverse complement strand
GGTCTCACTGATGAAGGGCGTGGAACTCGGCACGGCCAAGCGGATGAGCGAAGTCGTCGAGGAGGTCGCCGGCGTGGCCCCGGAACGGGTCGCCGTGCTCAGCGGACCGAACCTGGCGCTCGAGATCGCCGCACGGCAGCCGGCCGCCTCCGTCGTCGCCTGCCGCGACGAGTCGGTGGCCCGCCGGCTGCAGGCGGCCTGCCACACGCCGTACTTCCGCCCGTACACCAACACCGACGTGGTCGGCTGCGAGCTGGGCGGCGCGGTCAAGAACGTCATCGCCCTCGCGGTCGGCATCGCCGACGGCATGGGACTCGGCGACAACGCGAAGGCGTCCCTGATCACCCGCGGCCTGGCCGAGACCACCCGGCTCGGCCTGGCGATGGGCGCCCAGGCGCAGACCTTCGCCGGCCTGGCCGGCATGGGCGACCTGGTGGCCACCTGCTCCTCGCCGCTGTCGCGGAACCACACCTTCGGCACCAACCTCGGCAAGGGCATGACGCTGGCCGAAACGGTCGCCGTCACCAGGCAGACCGCCGAAGGCGTCAAGTCCTGCCAGTCCGTGCTGGACCTGGCGCAGCGGCACGGCGTCGACATGCCGATCACGGAGACCGTCGTCGGGATCGTGCACGACGGCACACCGCCGTCGGCCGCGCTCAAGGAGTTGATGTCGCGCAGCGCGAAGGCCGAGGGGCACTGAGCGCGCGCACCGCCCGTACGGTCGCTGACGTGGCCGGAAGCAGACGGTACAGTCAACGCGATATGAGCAGCCACAGCCCCACCCGCAAGCCCCGCGTCGCCGTCGTCTTCGGTGGCCGCAGCTCCGAACACGGCGTCTCCGTGCTCACCGCAGGCGCCGTCCTGAACGCGCTGGACCGCGAGAAGTACGAGGTGCTGCCCATCGGCATCACCCAGGAGGGGCGCTGGGCGCTCACCGCCGACGCGGCCGACCGGATGGCGATCACCGGCCGGCGGATGCCCGACGTGGCCGAACTCGCCGAGTCCGACACGGCCGGCGTGCTGCTGCCGATCGACGCCGGCAGCCGGGAGGTCAGCCTGACCGAACCCGGCCAGGTGCCCAAGGCACTCGGCGACGTCGACGTCGTCTTCCCCGTGCTGCACGGCCCGTTCGGCGAGGACGGCACCCTGCAGGGGCTGCTCGAACTGTCCGGGGTGCCCTATGTGGGTGCCGGCGTGCTCGCGTCGGCCGTCGGCATGGACAAGGAGTACATGAAGCGGGTCTTCACCTCCTTCGGCCTGCCCGTCGGCCCCTACGTCACGGTCCGCCCGCGGGAGTGGGACACCGACCCGGCCGCCGCGCGCAAGAAGATCGTGGACTTCGCCGCCGAGCACGGCTTCCCGGTGTTCGTGAAGCCCTCCCGCGCCGGTTCCTCCATCGGCATCAGCAAGGTCAACGACCTCGGTGGCCTCGATGAGGCCGTCGAGGAGGCCCGGCGGCACGACCCGAAGGTCATCGTGGAGGCGCTGCTGAGCGGCCGCGAGATCGAGTGCGGGGTGCTGGAGTTCGAGGACGGGCCGCGGGCGAGCGTCCCGGCCGAGATCCCGCCGGTCACCGCGCACGACTACTACGACTTCGAGGCCAAGTACATCGACTCCGCCGACGGCATCGTGCCGGCGCCGCTCACCGAGGAGCAGACCGCGCGCGTGCGCGAACTGGCGGTGCGGGCCTTCGAGGCCGTCTCGTGCGAGGGGCTGGTGAGGGCCGACTTCTTCCTCACCGACGACGGCGAGTTCGTCATCAACGAGATCAACACCATGCCCGGGTTCACCCCGATCTCGATGTACCCGCGCATGTGGCAGGAGACCGGCGTGTCCTACCCGGAGCTGGTCGACCGCCTCGTCCAGGCGGCGATGCGCCGCTCCACCGGACTGCGCTGACCCGGCCCGGTCAGAGCCTGGACGGCACCGCCGACTTGACCGGTTTCGCCAGGTCGGCCAGCGGTGCCGTCGGCTGGCCGACATCCTTGGGCACCCACACCTCGACGTACGCCGTGCGGCCGGTCGTCGTCAGGCGGTACCCGTCGTCCTGCTGTGCGACGAGCCACGAGACGCCGTCGACCTCCACCGCCGGCTCCGCGGGGTTGTAGTGTTCACTGCCGGGAGTCAGCACGTCGGGGCGCGGCACACCGCAGCGCAGCACGACGGCGGGATCGCCCCACGCCGCCGTGTACGGCGAGTCCTCCTCGAGCGTGACCCGGTGCTTTCCGGCGACCTCGTCGGGCAGCCGGTCGTGCAGCGAACGGCAGGATGCGGCGGCCTCGCCCGAGGGAGAGGGCACCGCAGGGTCCGGGCCGCCGCCGGCGAGTGAACAGCCGGCGACGGCGACCAGCGCGGTGCATGCGAGAGGCAGAAGGAGCGACCGGCGAGATGCGCGCGGACGTGCGAAGCGGCGTGCTGAACTCACCCCGCGAGCATACGGGTGCCCTACAGGTGAACGATCGGGCAGGTCAGGGTGCGTGTGATGCCCTCCACGCCCTGTACCCGGGCGACCACCAGACGCCCCAACTCGTCGACGGTGTCCGCCTGCGCGCGCACGATCACGTCATAGGGACCGGTCACGTCCTCGGCCTGGATCACGCCGGGCACCCCGGCGATGACCTCGGCGACGGTCGACGCCTTGCCGACCTCGGTCTGGATCAGGATGTATGCCTGTACCACGAAACCTCCAGGGCCGCTACGAGGATCATCCGGGAAAAGGGGACGCCACGGTACCGCGTCCCAGCGGGGTCAGGAAGCGAAGAAGCGAAGGGGCAGGTTCGATGCCGATTTCTCCCGGGGGGCACCCCCGTACGCCCAGCACCGTCGCCGAGCTGGGGGAGTTCGGCCTCATCCGGGAGCTGACCTCCCGCCTCACCACCACGCCCGCCGTGCGCATCGGCCCCGGTGACGACGCCGCGGTCGTCGCCGCGCCGGACCGTCGTGTCGTGGCGACCACGGACATCCTCCTCGAAGGGCGGCACTTCCGCCGCGACTGGTCAACAGCGTATGACGTGGGGCGCAAGGCCGCAGCTCAGAACCTCGCCGACGTCGCGGCCATGGGCGCGCAGCCCACGGCGCTGCTGCTGGGCCTGGTCGTGCCCGCCGAACTCGCCGTGAACTGGCCGACCGAGCTGATGGACGGCATCCGCGACGAGGCGCAGGTCGCCGCCGCCGCGGTGGTCGGCGGCGACGTGGTGCGCGGCGAGACGATCTCCGTGGCCATCACCGCCCTCGGCGACCTCGGTGGCCGCACCCCGGTGACCCGCTCCGGCGCCCGCCCCGGCGACGTCCTCGCCGTCACCGGCTGGCTGGGCTGGTCCGCCGCCGGACACGCCGTCCTCTCCCGCGGCTTCCGCTCGCCCCGCGCCTTCGTCGAGGCCCACCGCCGCCCCGAACCCCCGTACCACGCCGGCCCGGCGGCCGCCGACCTCGGCGCCACCGCGATGACCGACGTCAGCGACGGCCTGATCGCCGACCTGGGACACATCGCCGAGGCCAGCAGAGTGCGCATCGACGTGCACTCGGCGGCCCTGGACGTCCCCGCCCAGATGTCCGACATCGGGCAGGCCGTCGGCGTCGACCCGCTGCAGTGGGTGCTGACCGGGGGAGAGGACCACGCGATCGTCGCGACCTTCCCCGCCGACCGGAAACTGCCCGCCCGCTGGCGCGTCGTCGGCGAGGTGCTGCCGCCCTCCACGCTGCCGCAGGTCACCGTCGACGGCGCACTGTGGGACAAGGCCGGCGGCTGGGACCACTTCGGGGCCGAGGCCGACGGGTAGATTCCGCAGCATGCGCATACCACCCCGCGTGCTGACCGTCGCTGGATCCGACTCCGGCGGCGGTGCCGGCATCCAGGCCGACCTGAAGACCATGCTCGCCCTCGGCACCCACGGCATGAGCGTCGTCACCGCCGTCACCGCACAGAACTCGCTCGGTGTGCAGGGCGCCTGGGACCTGCCGGCCGACGCGGTACGCGCGCAGTTCCGCAGCGTCGTCGACGACATCGGGGTGCAGGCCGTCAAGACCGGGATGCTCTCCTCGGCCGAACTCGTCGAGACCGTCGCGGCACTGCTGGCCGGGCTCGGCGACGTACCCGTGGTCATCGACCCGGTCGGCGTGTCCAAGCACGGCGACCCGCTGCTCGCCGACGACGCGATGGACGCCGTGCGCACGCTGCTGCTGCCCACCGCCACGGTGGCCACCCCGAACCTGGACGAGACGGCCCGGCTCACCGGCGTCCGGATCCGGCGGGAGCACGACATGCGGGCGGCGGCCGACGCCCTGCTCGCCCACGGCCCCCGCTGGGCGCTGGTCAAGGGCGGCCACCTGGACGGCGACGCCGCGGACCTGCTGACCGACGGCAGCGAGGTGCACTGGCTGCGTGCGCCACGGCACGACAACCGGCACACGCACGGCACCGGCTGCACGCTGGCCAGTGCGGTCGCGGCGGAACTCGCCAAGGGGCACGGCGTGCCCGAGGCGGTCGCGCGGGCGAAGGAGTACGTGACGGGCGCGCTCGCGGCCGGCTTCCCGCTCGGCGGCGGACTCGGCCCCGTCGACCACGGCTGGCGGCTGCGCGCGCAGCAAGGGGACTAGAGACGATGGAGACGCGGAAGGCCGGCCCACCCCGGAGGGTGGACCGGCCTTCCGCAGCAACCGTCAGGCCGCGCCGCGTTACGTCAGCGCGAGACCTTGCCGGCCTTGATGCACGAGGTGCAGGCGTTGAGCCGCTTCGGCGTCCCGCCGACCACGGCACGCACGCGCTGGATGTTCGGGTTCCAGCGACGCGGGGTGCGGCGGTGCGAGTGGGAGATGTTGTTGCCGAAGCCCGGCCCCTTGCCGCAGACGTCGCAGTTGGCAGCCACGGGACACTCCAAAGACTTCAGATGCACGTACGGTGAATCCCCGTGACGCCG
>DASSBO010000167.1:0-2930 GCA_035698655.1 Streptomyces sp. | reverse complement strand
TCGGCCGGCATCGCCGGCGGCTTCACCGCCGGCGTGTGCCTCGTCGTCGCGGACGCCGTCGTCGCCGCCGACCTCGGCGCCGAGAGCGCGGACGGCTTCCTCGCCGTCACCGAACTCGGCTTCGGCGTCGACGTGCACCGGCCGCCGCCCGGCCTCGTCCGGGCCGTCGCGGAGGCGACGGGCGCGCACGTCGGCCCCGTCCTCACCGTCTCGACCGTCACCGGCACCGCCGAGCGCGCCGCCGCGCTGGCCGCCCGGCACACCGGCGCGGCCGCCGAGGCCATGGAGGGCTTCGGCGTCGCCGAGGCCGCCGCCGCGCACGGCGTGCCGATGCTGGAGATCCGCGCGACGTCCAACGCCGTCGGCCCGCGCGACCGCGCCGCCTGGCGCATCACCGACGCGCTGCGCGCCCTGGCCGGCGCCTTCGCCGCGCTGCCGCCCGTCCTCGACGCTTGGAACGAACGATCATGACCGACCAGCCGCTCGACCGGCCCCTGTCCCTGGCCTTCTCCCCCTGCCCCAACGACACGTTCGTCTTCGACGCCTGGGCGCACGGCCGCGTCCCCGGCGCGCCGCCGGTCGACGTCACGTTCGCCGACATCGACGTGACCAACGGCATGGCCGAGCGCGGCGAACTCGACGTGCTCAAGGTCTCCTACGCGGCGCTGCCGTGGCTGCTCGACGAGTACGCCCTGCTGCCGTGCGGCGGCGCGCTCGGCCGCGGCTGCGGACCGCTCGTGCTCACCCGTGAAGGCGGCACCGACGCCGGAGGGCCCAAGGAGCTGGGCCGCGTCGCCGTGCCGAGCGAGCGCTCGACCGCGTACCTGCTGTTCCGGCTGTGGGCGGCGGACCGGCTCCCGGACGGCGTCGGCGAGATCGTCGTCATGCCGTTCCACGAGATCATGCCGGCCGTGCGGGACGGCGCGGTCGACGCCGGCCTGGTCATCCACGAGGCGCGGTTCACCTACCAGGAGTACGGGCTGCACAAGCTCGCCGACATGGGCGAGCACTGGGAGTCGACGACGGGCCTGCCCATCCCGCTCGGCGCGATCATCGCGCGGCGCTCGCTGGGCGAGGCCACGCTCCGGTCCGTCGCCGACGCCGCACGGACCTCCGTCCGCATGGCGTGGGACGACCCGGAGGCCTCGCGTGACTACGTGCGGGCGCACGCCCAGGAGATGGACCCGGCGGTCGCCGAGGCCCACATCGGCCTGTACGTCAACGAGTTCACGGCGGACCTGGGCGAACCGGGCTACGCGGCCGTGCGCGGCCTGCTGACCCGCGCCGCGGCCGAGGGCCTCGTCCCGCCCCTGTCCCCGGACGCCCTCGCCTTCCCGTCCTGACCGGGATGCCTGCGGCACGCAGGCATCCCGGCGCGCGGCACCACCGGCCGGTCAGCGACCGGTGACCGGCTCCTGGAGTTCGGTCACCCACGTCGACGGGTCGCCCTCGCACTCGAGGTTGAGCTCGCGGGCGTAGCCGGCGGAGCGGTAGCCGTTCGCGTCGATCCAGCGGGCCAGGGTCTGGGTCGTGGACAGCACCTCGTCCATCGAGCCGCGGTGCACGACCGTGGCGGCGGACTCGATCGCGGGCAGGTCCACGACGCTGAGGCTGTGCTCGGCCGCCGGCTGTTTCGCGACGGGCATGGCGGCGTGCACGACGATGCCGTCGCCGTCCGGGGCGTCCTCGTAGTAGGCGATGCCCGGGCCCGCCGGGGCGACGCCCGCCTGCTCCAGCCGCGGGCACAGCTCCTGGAAGAGCGGCCCGACCACCGGGCCGATGTCCTGCGGCTCGTAGCTCGCCGCCCTGCCGGTCAGTTCCGCCACCCGGACCGCCGGGATGCGCTTGATCACGACATCGTCGGTGCTCATGTGTCCCTCACTCTCGATCGTCCGGAGCCTCGCCTCGACCGCGACGAGCCGCGCCTCGGCCGCCGCCCTCGCCTCCGCCAGCTCGGCCCGCCGCAGCCGGAGCATGCCGCGCAGTTCCTCCGCGCTGACCTGCTCGTCGAGGATGTCCCGCACCTGCTGCAGCGTGAAGCCGAGCTCCTTGAGCGCGATGACCCGGTTGAGCCGGGCCAGCTGGCCCGCCGCGTAGTAGCGGTAGCCGCTGCCCGGGTCGACACGGGCGGGCCGCAGCAGCCCGATGGCGTCGTAGTGCCGCAGCATCCGGACCGACACGCGCCCGTACCGGGCGAAGTCTCCGATGTTCAACATGACGCCTCCGACTCCACGGCCTCACACGGTGTGAGAGTCAAGCAGCCCGGCTTCTGCCCCTTCCACGCGACGCACCGCGACCCGCTCAGCGCGGGCGGCCGTGGGACGCCTACGCGGCATCGTCCTTTCGGATCAGGGCGGGTCGTGTCGGTCCTCCTGCCACGGCAAGTGGCAACGGTTGGTTGCTGAGTGCACCTCCGGTGGCACGATCGGTTGGCGCGTTCGTGGCGCGGGTGCCGGACGGAAACAATGCGGGTGCTTCGTGGTGCAGGTGTTGAAAGGCGCTGGCTACGGGGGGAGGGGTGGTGGGTGCCCGGTCCGTTCAGGTTGCCGGTGACCAGTGGGTTCGTGGCTGGGGTGCACCCGTGTCCGGCTGTGGTCGTCCGCCGTTGTCCGGGGGCGAGGCCCGTGGCTGGCTGAGCAGGCGCGCTGCTGCCGCGAGTCGGCGGGCGCTTCGTCGGGTCGCTTCGCTTCGTCCCGCCCGGCGGCACATCCGGGATCGCAGTGCGGCCGGGTAGGGGTGCGCGCACAGGCGCCGGGTGGTGGGACCGGGGATGCGGCCGGTCGGGCGGTGCGGGGGAAATCGCGCGCCCTGTCCGCCGGATACTGGCCGCTTTTCGGCTGAAAGGGCGTGTGACTTCCCAGTAGGGGCGGCCGGTTCACCCACATGCGCCACCCCCGTCCCCGACCTGGGCCGCCGCATGCCTTGCCGTG
>DASSBO010000166.1:0-8547 GCA_035698655.1 Streptomyces sp. | reverse complement strand
CCGCACCTGTCCGTGCTCATCGGCGCCAGCTACGGCGCCGGCCACTACGGCATGTGCGGCCGCGCCTACGAACCCCGGTTCCTGTTCGCCTGGCCCAGCGCCAAGGCCGCCGTCATGGGCCCGCAGCAGCTCGCCGGCGTGCTGTCGCTGGTCATGCGCGAGTCCGCCGCCGCCAAAGGCAAGGACTTCGACGAGGAACAGGACGCCGCGCTGCGCGCCATGGTCGAGCAGCAGATCGAGGCCGAGTCGCTGCCCATGTTCCTCTCCGGACGGCTCTACGACGACGGCGTCATCGACCCGCGCGACACCCGCACCGTCCTCGGACTGTGTCTGTCCGCCGTCCACACCGCACGCGTCGAAGGCGCCCGCGGCGGCTTCGGCGTCTTCCGGATGTAAGGAGTGGAAGGAAGCGTGATCGAGACCCTGCTGGTCGCCAACCGCGGCGAGATCGCCCGCCGCGTGCTGCGCACCTGCCGCGCCCTGGGCATCGCCGGCGTCGCCGTGCACTCCGACGCGGACGCCGCCGCCCCGCACGTACGGGAGGCCGACGCCGCCGTCCGGCTCCCCGGCGACACGGCCGCCGACACCTACCTGCGCGGCGACCTCATCGTGCAGGCCGCGCTGTCCGCCGGAGCCGACGCCGTCCACCCCGGCTACGGATTCCTCTCCGAGAACGCCGGCTTCGCCCGCGCCGTCACCGACGCCGGACTCACCTGGATCGGGCCGCCGCCCGAAGCCGTCGAGGCCATGGCGTCCAAGACCCGCGCCAAGAAACTCATGGCGGACGCCGGCGTCCCGCTCCTCGCCTCCCAGCGCCCCGAAGAGGCCCGTGCCGAACACCTGCCGCTGCTGGTCAAGGCATCAGCCGGCGGCGGCGGGCGCGGCATGCGCATCGTCCGCGAACTCGACGTGCTGCCCGCCGAGATCAAGGCCGCACGCGCCGAAGCGGCCGCAGCCTTCGGCGACGACGAGGTCTTCGTCGAGCCCTACGTCGAACGCGGCCGCCACGTCGAGGTGCAGGTACTCGCCGACGCCCACGGCACCGTGTGGGCACTGGGCACCCGCGACTGCTCCCTGCAGCGCCGCCACCAGAAGGTCGTCGAAGAGGCCCCGGCGCCCGGCCTGCCCGACGCACTGCGCGCCGAACTGCACCGCGCCGGCGCGCAGGCCGCACGCGCCGTCGGCTACCGCGGCGCCGGAACCGTCGAGTTCCTCATCACCGAAGACGGCCGCGCCTGCTTCCTGGAAATGAACACCCGGCTGCAGGTCGAGCACCCCGTCACCGAACACGTGCACGGCATCGACCTCGTCGCCTGGCAACTGCGCGTCGCTGAAGGCGAACCGCTGCCGGGCCCCGAGCCGCCGCCCGCCCGCGGCCACGCCGTCGAAGCCCGGCTGTACGCCGAAGACCCCGCCCGTGACTGGCAGCCGCAGACCGGCACCCTGCACCGGCTGCACGTCGAGACGACCGACGACGGCGACACCGGCCTGCGCCTGGACTCCGGCGTGGCCGACGGCGAGCGGATCTCCGTCCACTACGACCCGATGCTCGCCAAGGTCATCGCCTGGGCGCCCACCCGCCGCGCCGCACTGCGCCGACTCGCCGACGCCCTCCGGCGCGCCCGCATCCACGGCCCGGTGACCAACCGCGACCTGCTGGTGCGCACCCTGCGCCACCCCGACGTCGTCGCAGCCCGCCTCGACACCGGCTTCTACGACCGGCACCTGCCCGCCCTGACGGCCCGCACCGACGCCGACCACGACGCCGAACGGCTCGCCGCACTCGCCGCCGCCCTCGCCGACGCCGCCGGCCGCACCGGCCCCGGCGCGCCGCTCGCCGCCAGGCTCGGCGGCTGGCGCAACAACCCCTCCCAGCCGCAGGCCAAGCGCTACCGCGCCACACCCCACGGCACCGAACACGAGGTCCGCTACCGCCTGCTGCGGGACGGCACCCTCCTCGCCGAGGACTTCCCCGGCATCACCCTGCGCCAGGCGGCGCCCGAGCGGGTCGTCCTCGAACGCGACGGCGTCGCCCGCGCCTTCCACGTCGCTGCCCACGACACCCCGGACGGCAGCCGGGCGGTCCACGTCGACTCGCCGCTCGGCGCCCACAGTCTCACCGCACTGCCCCGCTTCCCCGAGACCGCCCGGCAGGCCGAACCCGGCTCCCTGCACGCGCAGCTGCCCGGCACCGTCGTCCGCGTCGCCGACGGCCTGACCGTCGGCGACACCGTCCAGGCCGGAGCGCCGCTGCTCTGGCTCGAGGCGATGAAGATGGAGCACCGGATCACCGCGCCCGCGACCGGCACCCTGGCCGCCCTGCACGCCGCGCCGGGCCGCCAGGTCGAGGTCGGCACGCTCCTCGCCGTCATCGCACCCGCCAAGGAAACCCCCGAGGAGTGAATCCGATGACCGCATCACCTCTTCTCGAGACCGACGAACAGCGCGCCCTGCGGGACGCAGTCGCCGCCCTCGGCCGCCGCTACGGACGCGACTACGTCACCGGCGTGGTCCGCGAGGGCCGGCACACCGACGAACTGTGGGCCGACGCCGCCAAAGCCGGCTACCTCGGCGTCAGCCTCCCCGAGGAGTACGGCGGCGGAGGCGGCGGCATCACCGAACTCGCCATCGTGCTCGAGGAACTCGGCGCCGCCGGCTGCCCGCTGCTGATGCTCATCGTCTCGCCCGCGATCTGCGGCACCGTCCTCGCCCGCTTCGGCACCGAGGCACAGAAGCAGCAGTGGCTGCCCGGCCTGGCGGACGGCAGCACCACCATGGCCTTCGGCATCACCGAGCCCGACGCCGGCTCCAACTCCCACCGCATCACCACCACCGCACGCCGGGACGGCGACGACTGGCTGCTCACCGGCCGCAAGGTCTTCGTCTCCGGCGTCGACATCGCCCAGGCCACCCTCATCGTGGGCCGCACCGAGGACGCCCGCACCGGCAAGCTCAAGCCGTGCCTGTTCCTCGTCCCGCGCGAGGCCCCCGGCTTCCACCGCAACCCCATCGACATGGAACTCACCGCGCCGGAGAAGCAGTTCGAGCTGGTCCTCGACGACGTGCGGCTGCCCGCCGACGCCCTCGTGGGCGACGAGGACGCCGGGCTGCTGCAACTGTTCGCCGGCCTCAACCCCGAACGCATCATGACCGCCGCCTTCGGCATCGGCATGGGCCGGTACGCCCTCGGCCAGGCCGTCGACTACGCGCGCACCCGGCAGGTGTGGAAGACGCCCATCGGTGCCCACCAGGCCATCGCCCACCCGCTCGCCCAGGCACACGTCGAGCTCGAACTCGCCCGCCTGATGATGCTCAAGGCCGCCCATCTCTACGACGCCGGCGACGACATGGGCGCCGGCGAGGCCGCCAACATGGCCAAGTACGCGGCCGGCGAAGCCGTCGTGAAAGCCGTCGACCAGGCCGTGCACACCCTCGGCGGGAACGGCCTCACCCGCGAGTACGGGCTGGCGTCCCTCATCACCGCCTCCCGCGTCGCCCGCATCGCACCCGTCAGCCGCGAGATGATCCTCAACTTCATCTCCCACCAGAGCCTCGGCCTGCCCAAGTCGTACTGAGGGAGAAACCGTGAGCCAGCCGGCAGAACCGCTCGTGCGCACCACACACGAGCGGGGCGTCACCACCCTGACCCTCGACTCGCCGCACAACCGCAACGCGCTCTCTACCCGGCTCGTCGCCGAACTGACTGCCGCCCTGCGGACGGCCGCCGACGACACCGCGACCCGCGCCGTCCTCCTCACCCACACCGGCAACACCTTCTGTGCCGGGGCCGACCTGCGCGAAGCCGGCGCCGGCTCGCAGAGCGACGCGACCCGCGAGCCGGCAGCCCTGCTGCGCCGCATCGTCGAGCTGCCCAAGCCCGTCGTCGCCCGCGCGGACGGGCACGTACGGGCCGGCGGCACCGGGCTGCTCGGCGCCTGCGACATCTCCGTCGCCGGGCCCGGTGCGACCTTCGCTTTCACCGAGGCCCGGCTCGGCCTCGCCCCGTCCGTCATCTCGCTGCCGCTGCTGCCCCGCCTCGAACCGCGGGCCGCCGCCCGTTACTACCTGACCGGCGAACGCTTCGACGCGGCCGAGGCCGCCCGCATCGGCCTGGTCACGCTGGCCGCCGACGACCCCGAGGCCGCGCTGGAACCCGTGCTGGACGGTCTGCGCCGCGGCTCACCCCAGGGCCTGGCCGAGTCCAAGCGGCTGGTCACCGCCGAGGTGCTGCGCGGCTTCGACCGCGACACGGATAGCCTCGCAGCACTGTCCGCGCGGCTCTTCGCCTCCGACGACGCCCGCGAGGGCATGACCGCCTTCCTCGAACGACGGGATCCCCGATGGGTCACGTGACCGGCCGCGGTGCGCCGCCGCGCCAGGACCGCAGCCGCGCCACCCGGCGGCGGCTGCTGTCCTCGGCGGTGACGTGCCTGGCCGAGCTCGGCTGGACGGGCAGCACCGTCACCGTCGTCGCCGAACACGCCGGCGTCTCCCGGGGCGCCGCACAGCACCACTTCCCGACCCGCGAGGACCTGTTCACCGCGGCCGTCGAACACGTCGCCGAGGAGCGCTCCGCCGCGCTGCGCGCCCTGCCCGCGCCGGCCTCCACCGCCGAGGCCGTCGACGCGCTGGTCGGGCTCTACACCGGGCCGCTGTTCCGCGCGGCCCTCCAGCTGTGGGTGGCCGCCTCCAACGAACCGCAGCTCGCGCCGCGCGTCACCGCCCTGGAGGCCCGCATCGGCCGGGAGACCCACCGGATGGCGCTCGGACTGCTCGGCGCGGACGAGGCGGCGCCGGGCGTGCGGGAGACCGTGCAGGGCCTGCTCGACATGGCCCGCGGCCTCGGCCTGGCCAACCTGCTCACCGACGACGGGCCGCGCCGCGCCCGCGTCGTCGCGCAGTGGGCGCAGATCCTGCGCACGGTCCTGCACGAGTCACCGTCCGCAACCCGGTCATAATCGGCCGTATGACCGACATCCCCCGCCCCCGCACCGACGCCTCGGGGGAACCCGCGCCGGAACCGATCCGCTTCTACGGCACCACCTGGGTCGACCACTCCGGCGGTTACGCGGCCCGCCGCGCCGGCCTCGTGCTGGCCGCGCTCGCGCTGGCGGCGCTCGGCGCCTTGGTGCTGCGCCTCGCCTACCTCGGCTTCGCGGCCGGGGAGACCGGCGACACGGTGAACATGCTGCTCGTCGTCGCGTTCGCGGTGTGCAGCTCGGTCGGCTTCACCCGGACCCTGAACCGCTACCGGCGCCGCCCCGACGGGACGGAGGACGAGGCGCGCGAACGGTCGATGCGCAGCATCCTCGTCGTCGGCTTCCTGGGTGTGCTGCTTGCCTACGCCGCGCGGACGCTGGTCGAGGCGCCGGGGGAGCGGCTGCGCCGTGAGGACTACGAGGAGGAGCTCGCCCGGCACCGCAAGCGCAGCCGCCGCGGCAAGGCCGCGCGCCGCAAGCGCACACGCTGACACCTGCGTCCGTCTTGACGCCCGGGCGCCGCGCGGCCCACAATTCAACGCATGATGAATAATCCGCCGCCGGCCGTCAGGGCACGCGGTCTCCACGTCGTACGCGGTGCCCGCACGGTGCTCGACGACCTCTCCTTCGATGTCGCCCCCGGCACCGTCACCGGCCTCCTCGGCCCGTCCGGCTGCGGCAAGTCCACCCTCATGCGCGCCATCGCCGGCACCCAGGCCAAGGTCACCGGCAGCCTCGACGTCCTCGGCGCACCCGCCGGCTCCGCACCCCTGCGCGCCCGCGTCGGCTACGTCACCCAGTCGCCGTCCGTCTACACCGACCTCACCGCACGGCAGAACCTCGACTACTACGCCTCCGTCCTCGGCATCCCCCGCCGCGAACGCGCCCGCCAGGTCGACCAGGCACTCGCCGACGTCGACCTCACCTCCCACGCCGGCGACCTCACCGGCAACCTCTCCGGCGGCCAGCTCTCCCGGGTCTCCCTCGCCGTCGCCCTGCTCGGCACACCCGACCTGCTCGTCCTCGACGAGCCCACCGTCGGCCTCGATCCCGTGCTGCGCCGCGACCTGTGGAACCTCTTCCACCGCCTCGTCGCCGAGCGCGGCGCGACCCTGCTCGTCTCCTCCCACGTCATGGACGAGGCCGACCGCTGCGGCCGCCTCCTCCTCATGCGCGCCGGCCGCCTCCTCGCCGAAGGCGCCCCGCAGGAACTGCGCGAGCGCACCGGCACCGACACCATCGAGGACGCCTTCCTCGCCCTCGTCGACGCCGCGAACGAAGAGAACGCACAGCCCGCCCCGCCCGACCAGAGCGCACAGAAGGCCGCCCAGCGATGAACGCCACCCGCACCCTCGCCACCACCCGCCGCGTCCTGCGCCAGCTCGCCCACGACCCGCGCACCGTCGCGCTGCTGCTCCTCGTCCCGGTGCTGCTGCTCGTCCTCCTCTACTACGTCTTCGACAGCGACCGGCGCGCCTTCGACGGCATCGGCGCCTCGCTGCTCGGCATCTTCCCGCTGATCACGATGTTCCTGGTCACCTCGATCGCCACCCTGCGCGAACGCACCTCGGGCACCCTGGAACGCCTGCTGTCCATGCCGCTGGGCAAGGGCGACCTGATCTGCGGCTATGCCCTCGCCTTCGGCCTGCTCGCCGTCGCCCAGGCCGCGATCGCCACCGGCGTCGCCGTCTGGCTCCTCGACCTCGACTTCGCCGGCTCGCCCTGGCTCCTGCTGCTCGTCGCCCTGCTCGACGCCCTGCTCGGGACGGCACTCGGACTGTTCGTCTCCGCGTTCGCCGCCTCGGAGTTCCAGGTCGTCCAGTTCATGCCGGCGGTGATCTTCCCGCAGCTGCTGCTGTGCGGCCTGTTCGCCCCGCGCGGCAGCATGCAGCCGGTCCTCGAAGGACTCTCGGACGTGCTGCCCATGTCCTACGCCGTCGACGGCATGAACGAAGTGCTGCGCAGCGCCGACGTCACCGGCGACTACCTGCGCGACGTCGGCATCGTCGCGGGCAGCGCGTTGCTGGTGCTGGCCCTCGGCGCCGCGACGCTGCGCCGACGCACCGCATAGCCGACGCACCGCATAGTGGAACGAGCCGACACGGCGGAGGCGCCGAATGCGACGATGAACGGATGACACAGCGAGTCGCCGTCCTCGGTGCCGGCAAGATCGGCGAAGCCCTGCTCTCCGGGATGATCCGCGGAGGCTGGTCACCGTCCCGCCTCCTGGTCACCGCGCGCCGCCCGGAGCGGGCGGAGGAACTGCACAGCCGCTACGGCGTGCGCGCGGTCACCAACGCCGAGGCGGCGCAGGCGGTCGACACCCTCATCCTCACGGTCAAGCCGCAGGACATGGGCTCGCTGCTGCACGAACTCGGCCCGCACGTCCCGGAGGACCGCCTCGTCATCACCGGTGCCGCCGGCATCCCGACCGCGTTCATCGAGGAGCGGCTGACGCCCGGCACCCCGGTCGTGCGCGTCATGACGAACACGCCCGCGCTGGTCGACGAGGGCATGTCCGTCATCTCCGCCGGCGCCCACGCCACCGAGACACACCTGGCACGCGCGGAGGAGATCTTCGGCGGCGTGGGCAAGACCCTGCGCGTCCCCGAGGCTCAGCAGGACGCCACCACCGCGCTCTCCGGCTCGGGCCCGGCCTACTTCTACTTCCTGGTCGAGGCCATGACGGACGCCGGCATCCTCCTCGGCCTGCCCAGGGACAAGGCGCACGACCTCATCGTCCAGGCGGCCGTCGGCGCCTCCACGATGCTGCGCGACAGCGGCGAACACCCCGTGACGCTGCGGGAGAACGTCACGTCCCCGGGCGGCACGACGATCAACGCCATCCGCGAACTGGAGAACCACGGCGTCCGCGCCGCCCTGCTCGCCGCCCTCGAGGCGGCCCGCGACCGCAGCCGCGAACTCGCCTCGGGGCAGCGCTGAGGGGTCCCGGTCACCGGCGGGCGGCGGCCGTCACCTCGCCGGTGCGGGCGATCCGTGCGAACCCGCCGGCGTGCAGGTTCACGGCGGTGGCCCGCGTCAGTTCGTCCGCGCTGAGCTCCACGCCGTCGGGGCCCGCCTCGCCGAAGGTGTAGGTGGCGTCCAGCGCGACGACCACCTCGTAACCGAGGTTGCCGCCCATCCGGGCGGTGGTCTCCACACACCAGTTGGTCTGGATGCCGGCGAGCACGATCTGCCGGATCCCGGCGGCGTCCAGCCAGCCGGCCAGGTCCGGCTTGCCGATGAACGCCGAGTTGACGTTCTTCTCCAGCACCAGTTCCGCGGCGCTGCCGCGGCCCCGCCGCTCCTCGACGAAGTCCTGGAACTCGTTCCCCGGCAGCCCGGCGGCCAGCCGGGAGCCCGGCGTCAGTGAGGTGTGCCGGACGAAGACGACCGGCCGCTCCGTGGCCTGCCAGGTGTCGATGAGGGCGGCGATCTTGGCTTCGGCGGCTGGGTTGTTGCGGCCACGGGCCACGTTCTCGGGCTCGTCCCAGCCCTGCTGCACGTCGATGACCACGAGCGCTGCGTTCTCTGCGATGTCCATGAGACGACGATCGCGCGGCGGACG
>DASSBO010000165.1:0-3816 GCA_035698655.1 Streptomyces sp. | reverse complement strand
CCCAGCCCACCACGGTGCCCCTCCCGCACCCGCGGCAGCAGGACCGGGACGCGGCCTGACGGCACCGGCGACAGCGCGCGAAGATAACGCTAAGGTCACTGACGCCGTGGTCGGGTGAGTCAGGGAGGGCCGGCGAAGGTGACGGGTGCACACGACGCGCGCGCGTCCCACCGCAGAGCCCTGCTCGCCTCCGGCGCGCTGCTGGCCGTCTCACTCGCCGCGCTCGGCGCCGTGTGGCTCGCCGCCGGGTTCCCCACCGCCGACCTGCGCGTCTACCGCGCGGAGGGCGCGGCCGTCGTCGACGGCACGGACCTGTACGGGTTCACCGTCACCAAGTGGCACCTGCCCGCCACCTACCCGCCGTTCGCCGCGCTCGGCTTCGTCCCGCTGACCTGGCTTCCGCTGCCTGCCGCGCAGGCGGCGGTCACCGCGCTGAACGTGGGCCTGCTCGCCCTCCTGGTGCGCCTCTCGCTGCGGCTGGCCGGAGTGGCGCCCGGGCGGCGGGCGCCGGCCGTCCTGGCGGCGACGGCGGTCGGCCTGTGGCTGGAGCCGGTGTTCCGGACGATGACGTTCGGGCAGGTCAACCTGCTGCTGGCCTGCCTCGTCGTGTGGGACCTGGCCCGGCCGGAGGGGGCACGCGGCAAGGGGCTGCTCATCGGGATCGCGGCCGGGATCAAGCTGACCCCGGCGATCTTCGCCGTGCACCTGGCCGTGACCGGCCGGCTGCGCGCCGCCTGCACCGCCGCCGCCGGCTTCGTCGGCACGGTACTGCTCGGCGCGGCTGTGCTGCCGGGCGCGACGGTGGACTTCTTCACCCGGCGCCTCTTCGAGACGGGCCGGGTCGGCAAGGCGTGGATAGTCGACAACCAGTCGCTGCAGGGCCTCTTCGCCCGCCTCGCGCACGAGGTGGACCCGGGCGTGTTCTGGCCGGCGGCCGTGGCCGGCACCGCCGCCGGCGGGCTGTGGCTGGCGCGCCGCGCACACCTGCACCACGACCGCCCGCTGTGGGCGCTGCTGTGCACGGCGTTCACCGCGCTGCTGGTCTGCCCGATCAGCTGGACCCACCACTGGGTGTGGTGCGTGCCGCTGCTGGTGCAGCTCGCGGTTCACGCTCGCCGGCGCCGCGCCCGGTGGCCGTGGGCCGTGCTCGCGGGCACGTTCGTCGTCTTCACGGCCCGCACGATGTGGCTCGTCCCCCATGAGGGTGCCGGTGACCTGCGGATGCCGTGGTGGCTGCAGCCGGCGGCCTCGCCTTACCCGCTGCTGGCCCTGGCCCTGCTGGCGGCCGTGGCCTGGCGGGTGGCCGTCCCGCCCGTGCGCGCCGGGGAGACGGCGGTCCGATTGCCGCGTCAGACGTCGTCGCCGGCCAGCAGCTCCCCGGAGTCCACGATCCGGTAGGCGTACCCCTGCTCGGCCAGGAACCGCTGCCGGTGCGCGGCGAAGTCCTGGTCGACGGTGTCGCGGGCGACGACCGAGTAGAACCGCGCCTCGTGCCCGTCCGCCTTCGGCCGCAGCACCCGGCCGAGCCGTTGCGCCTCCTCCTGCCGGGAGCCGAAGGTGCCCGACACCTGGATGGCGACGGTCGCCTCGGGCAGGTCGATGGAGAAGTTCGCGACCTTGGAGACGACGAGCACGTGCAGCTCGCCCTCCCGGAAGGCGTCGAAGAGCTTCTCGCGCTGCGCGTTGCTCGTGTCGCCCTTGATGACGGGCGCGCCCAGGTGTTCGCCGAGCTCGTCGAGCTGGTCGATGTACTGGCCGATGACGAGCGTCTGCTGTCCCTCGTGCCGCCGCACCAGCTCCTCGGTGACGTGCTGCTTGGTCGCCGTCGTCGCGCAGAACCGGTACTTCTCGTCGGTCTCGGCGGTGGCGTAGGCGAGCCGCTCGGACTCGGTGAGGTTCACCCGCACCTCGACGCAGTCGGCCGGGGCGATGTAGCCCTGCGCCTCGATCTCCTTCCACGGCGCATCGAACCGCTTGGGGCCGATGAGCGAGAACACGTCCGACTCGCGGCCGTCCTCGCGGACCAGCGTCGCGGTCAGGCCGAGCCGGCGGCGGGCCTGCAGGTCGGCGGTGAACTTGAAGACCGGCGCGGGCAGCAGGTGCACCTCGTCGTAGACGATCAGCCCCCAGTCGCGGGAGTCGAACAGCTCCAGGTGCGGGTAGACGCCCTTCCGCTTCGTCGTCAGCACCTGGTAGGTGGCGATCGTGACGGGACGGATCTCCTTCTTCGTGCCGCTGTACTCGCCGACCTCGTCCTCGGTGAGCGACGTGCGGTGCACCAGCTCGTGCTTCCACTGGCGGGCGGCGACGGTGTTGGTGACCAGGATCAGCGTGGTGGCACGCGCCTGCGCCATCGCCCCCGCGCCGACGAGCGTCTTGCCCGCGCCGCACGGCAGCACCACGACGCCGGAGCCGCCGTGCCAGAAGTTCTCCACGGCCTGCTGCTGGTACGGGCGCAGCGCCCAGTCGTCCTCGCGCAGGTCGATCGGGTGCGCCTCGCCGTCGACGTAGCCGGCCAGGTCCTCGGCGGGCCAGCCCAGCTTGAGCAGCACCTGCTTGATCTGGCCGCGCTCGGAGGGGTGCACGACGACGGTGTCCGGGTCGATGCGGGCGCCGACCAGCGGCTGCACCTTCTTCGACCGCAGGATCTCCTCGAGCACCGGCCGGTCGCTGGTCTGCAGCACCAGGCCGTGCGCCGGGTCCTTCATCAGCTGCAGCCGGCCGTAGCGGGCCATGGTCTCGGCGACATCGACGAGCAGCGCGTGCGGCACCGGGTAGCGCGAGTGCGCCACGAGGGCGTCGACGACCTGCTCGGCGTCGTGCCCGGCGGCCCGGGCGTTCCACAGGCCCAGCGGCGTGACCCGGTAGGTGTGGATGTGCTCCGGGGCCCGCTCGAGCTCGGCGAACGGCGCGATGGCGCGGCGGCACTCGTCCGCCTGTTCGTGATCGACCTCCAGGAGCAGTGTCTTGTCGCTCTGCACGATGAGCGGCCCACCGTTCACGCGCACGCCTCCCTTGCGGCTCGTGTTCTGTCCGGGTCGTCCCCCAGTGTCGCGCATTCTTTTTCGTGTAAGATGACTGACCAGTCAGTCATTAACCGCGTAACGTCGAGGAGGCGCCCATGACCCCGAAGAAGGTGGACCGCGCCGCCCGCCGCGAGGAGATCCTCGCGGCCGCGGTGCGCGTCTTCGCCCGCAACGGCTACGCGGCCGCCCGCATGGAGGAGGTCGCCAAGGAGGCCGGCGTCGCCAAGGGCAGCGTCTACCTGTACTTCGACAGTCGTGAGGAACTCCTCGCGGCGGCCTTCGAGGGCCTGGGCACCCGGTCGGCGCAGATCCTCCAGGAAGCCACGACCGGCACCGGCCCCGCCGTGGAACGGCTGGCCGGCATGGTGCGCGGGATCATGCACTACCTCTCCCGCGAGCGGGATCTCTCCCGCGTCCTGCTCGACCTGTGGTCGGCGGGGCGCGGCGAGGACTCGCCGATCGACATGGCGGCCGTCTACGACGACTACCGCGCCGCGATCACCAGCCTGCTGGAACAGGCCTGGGACGAGGGCTCGGCCCTCCCCGTCGACCCGGCCGCGCACGCCTCGGTGATCGTCGGCGCAATCGACGGCTGCATCCTGCAGAGCCTGCTGGACCGCGCCGTGAACCCCGCCGAGCTGGCCGAACCCCTCGTCCGCCTCCTCGTCCCGGCGGCCCGGCCGTGACCGCTCTCGCCCCGCGCGCCGGCCTGCGCGGCGCCGGCGACCGGCTCGTCGGGCCCGGTGCGACCCGCGGCGAGCAGGCCGTCACCGGCGCGGCCGTCTGCGTG
>DASSBO010000164.1:0-16045 GCA_035698655.1 Streptomyces sp. | reverse complement strand
GACCGGCCGGGCGCCGACCCCGGCCTTCTTCACCGTGGCCGCCCTGGCCCACGCCCTGCACCTGTCGCTGGACGACCTCGCCGCCGCCTGCGCGGAAGACAACGAAGCTGGCGAAGGCGGCGGGCAGGCCATGTCGGCGTGACGACGAACGGGCGACGCGCAACCCGTCGGTGCGCGCCGCCCGTCAAGGGGTGGGGTGGTGGGGTCAGGAGACGTTGACCGCCGCCCAGGCCGCGTCGACGGCCTGGTATTCGGCGCTGCCCGCGCCGTACAGGTCAGTGGCCGCCTGCAGGGTTGCGGTGCGGGCGTCGTGGTAGTCGGTGCGTGAGGTCATGTACTCGGTCAGCGCCTTGTACCAGACCCGCTGGGCCTTGTCGATGCCGATGCCGGTCACCGACTCGCCGTTGTAGGTCGGGCTGTCGTAGTCGACACCGTTGACCGTCTTCGCGCCGCTGCCCTCCGACAGCAGGTAGAAGAAGTGGTTCGCCGGCCCCGAGGAGTAGTGCACGTCGAGGCGGCGCAGGCCGCGGGACCAGTGGTCGGCCGAGGCGCCGTCGCGGCTGGGCTTGTCCATGTAGCGCAGCGGGGTGCCGTCACCGTTGATGTCGATCTTCTCGCCGACGAAGTAGTCGGGCACGTCGGCCGGGTTGTTCGCGTGGAACTCCACGGCGGCCGCGAAGATGTCGGAGGTGGCCTCGTTCAGACCGCCGGACTCCGCGCGGTACTTCAGGCCCGCCGTGTTGGAGGTGACGCCGTGGCTCATCTCGTGTGCGGCGACGTCCATCGCGGTGAGCGGGTTGCTGTTGTTCGCCCCATCGCCATACGTCATGCAGAAGCAGGAGTCGCTCCAGAAGGCGTTGACGTAGTTGTCGCCGTAGTGCGTGCGGGAGAAGGAGCCGACTCCGTCGTTGCGGATGCCGTTGCGGCCGAAGACGTCCTTGTAGAAGTCCCAGGTGGCGGCGGCGCCGTAGTGCGCGTCGACGGCTTCGCTCTGCCGGCCGCCGCCCCAGGTGTTGTCCGCGTCGGTGAACAACTCGCCCTGCCCGGAGGTGCCCTGGTGCAGGTCGGTGGTGAAGTGGCCGCCGCGCAGACCGTCCCGCAGCTCGTAGGTGCTGCCGTTGAAGGTGGTCTCCAGAGAGACCGTGCCGTTGTAGTCGCCGGTTCCGGTGCCGGTCTCGGTGTGGATCGCCTGGTAGCTGTACAGCTGTCTGCCGGACCTGGCGTCGGTGATGACGTGCAGTTCGCTGGGGGTGCCGTCCGCCTGGACGCCGGTGACGACCGTCTCCCAGGCGAGGACGGGCTTGCCGTCGGTCGCCCAGACCACCTTGCGGGCCGTGCCGGCGTCGGCGCGGGCCGTCTGCTTCGCCGACGCGGCCTTCAGCGCGGCGTGTTCGGCGGCGGCGGGGGCGATCTGCGCCTTCGTCGTGGCCACCGCGATGCGGGCCTTCGTCGCCTTGGTGACGGAGCGCTTGCCGTTGCTCTTCTCGTGCACCACGAGGTCGCCGCCCAGGACGGGCATGCCGTCGTAGGTGCGCTCGTAGCGGGTGTGCACGGTGCCGTCCGCGTCCTTCACCACGTCGCGCACGACCAGCTTCTGCTGCGCGCCGAGGCCGAGGGCCTTCGCCTGGGCCGGCGCGTGCGCCTGGGCCGCACGTATCGCCGCCGCGTGCTGGGACGCGGTGAGCGGGAGGACCCGTCCGGCCGGGGCGTCCTCGGGACTCGCGCTCGCCGGGCCGGTGGTGACGCCGAGGGCCACCATCGCCGCCGAGGCCGCCAGCGCGGCGGCACGGACGGCGGGTCGCGAGGTGCGGGAGCGGGGGCTGGGTGAACGGTCTGTCACTCGATCTCCTCGAGTCGGGGACCGCGCCGTCGCGGTCCCGATACGGAAAACCGGGCTGCCCGAGGTGGGGGACGGCCGCCCTGGTCGTACAGGAGCGTGCACGGAATCCGGACTCGGAACCTCCGGCTCCGGACACCGGAGCAGAGAGTGTCATGAAGAAGCGTCCGTTGACAGAGGCAGAACAATGTTTATCTCGCGTGCGAGCGGGCGGCGCGCAACCCGCCGGTGCGCGCCGCCCGTCGAGCGGGGGTCGCCGGCCGGTCAGGTGACGTTGACCGCGGCCCAGGCGGCGTCGACCGTCTGGTACTCGGTGCTGCCCGCGCCGTACAGGTCGCTTGCGGCCTGCAGGGTCGCGTCGCGGGCGTCGTGGTAGTTCGTCGTGGAGGTCATGTACTCGGTCAGCGCCGTGTACCAGATCTGCTGGGCCTTCCCGATGCCGATGCCGGTCACCGACTCGCCGTTGTAGGTCGGGCTGTCGTAGTCGACGCCGTTGATCGTCTTCTTGCCGCTGCCCTCCGAGAGCAGGTAGAAGAAGTGGTTCGCCGGGCCGGAGGAGTAGTGGACGTCCTTCAGCTTCAGCAGGATCGACCAGTGGTCGGCCGAGGCGCCGTCGCGGCTGGGCTGGTCCATGTAGCGCAGCGGGGTGCCGTCGCCGTTGATGTCGATCTTCTCGCCGATGAGGTAGTCGGGGGTGTCGGCGGGGTTGTCCGTGTGGAACTCCACGGCCGTCGCCATGATGTCGGAGGTGGCCTCGTTCAGGCCGCCGGACTCCATCTGGTAGACGAGGCCGGCGGTCGCGGACGTCACGCCGTGCGACATCTCGTGGGCGGCGACGTCCAGGGACGTGAGCGGGTTGCTGTTGTTCGCGCCGTCGCCGTAGGTCATGCAGAAGCAGGAGTCGTCCCAGAAGGCGTTGACGTACTCGTCGCCGTAGTGGACGCGGGAGTAGGAGCCCTTGCCGTCGTTGCGGATGCCGTTGCGGCCGAAGGCGTCCTTGTAGAAGTCCCAGGTGGCGGCGGCGCCGTAGTGCGCGTCGACGGCGGCGCTCTGCCGGCCGCCGCCCCACACGTCGTCGGCGTCGTTGAACAGTTCGCCCTGGCCGGAGGTGCCCTGGTGCAGGTCGGTGGTGAAGTGGCCGCCGCGCAGGCCGTCCTTGAGGTCGAACGTGTCGCCGTTCGGGGTGGTCTGCAGCTCGACGGTGCCGTTGTAGTCGCCGGTGCCGGTGCCGGTCTCGATCGCCTGGTGGGTGAAGAGCTTCGCGCCGGTCGTGGCGTCGGTGACGACGTGCATCTCGCTGGGGGTGCCGTCCGGCTGGACGCCGGTGACGACCGTCTCCCAGGCGAGCCGCGGCGTGCCGTCCGCGGCCCAGATCACCTTGCGGGCGCTGTCGGTCTGCTGGGCGGCGGCCTTGCCGGTCGTCAGCTTGCGGACGATGCCGAGGGCGGCCTCCTTCGCGGAGGACACGGCGACCTGCGCCGTCGTCGCGATGGAGTCGATGGGCGCGTTCGTCGCCTTGGTGACGGAGCGCTTGCCGTTGCTCTTCTCGTGCACGACGAGGTCGCCGCCCAGGACGGGCATGCCGTCGTAGGTGCGCTCGTAGCGGGTGTGCACGGTGCCGTTCTTGTCCTTGATGACGTCGCGCACGACGAGTTTCTGCTGTGCGTCGAGGCCGAGGGCCTTGGCCTGTTCGGGGGCCGCTGCCTGTGCGGCGCGTATCGCGGCGGCGTGCTGGGTGAGGGCGCCTTCGGCGCCGCTGTCCGCGGGGGTCGCGGTGGCCGCGCCCGTCGTGGCGCCGACCGCGACCATCGCCGCCGAGGCGACGAGTGCGGCGGCGCGCAGCGCGGTGGTGCGGGGGGAGTGTGCTGTCACTCGATCTCCTTGATCCGGGGACCGCGCACGCGGCCCCGTGCTGGGGAAACCGGGCTGCCCGAGGTGGGGGTCGGCCGCCCTGGTCGTGCAGGAGTACGCACATGGATGCGGAACCGGAGTGTCCGCATCCATGCATCGCGCCACGAGGGTGCCACGAACTGGCGTTCGTTGACAGGGGAGTAACAAGTTTCGTTGTACCGGGCATCGCTTCGGGGCAGCATGAACCGAAAGGCCGTCGACCGCGGCCGGGGAAGGGGGAGTTCGGGTGAAGGGCGGTGCCGGGGAGGCCGCGCGGTGGTTCGAGGCGCTGGCCTCGTACTCGCCTGCCGCCGCGTTCATACGTGACCCCCGCGGGCGTTATCTGTGGGTCAACTCCGCCTATGCGCACCTGTACGGGCGGGTGCCGCTCGACATGGTGGGGCGCGTGGTGGAGGAGGTCGATCCGCCGGCCGACGCCGTCGGGGCGCGGGCGCTGGACCAGGAGGTGCTGGCCTCGGGGCGGCCCGTGCGGCACGTCATCACCTTCGTGCATCCCGACGGCTCGCCGGGCCGGGCCATCGGCCACCGGTTCGCGCTCGCGGGCGGGCAGGAGCCGCGGGTGGGCGGCATCTACGTCGACGTGACCGACCACTCCCGCGCGCTGCGCGAACGGGCGGCCGCCGCGGAGGAGTTGCACGCGCTGCGCGAGCGGGCCGGGCTGGCCGTCGTCACCCTCGACCTGGAGGCCCGCATCGAGCAGGTCAACGCCACCGCGGCCGAACTCGTGGGCTGGAGCCCGCCGATGCTGGAGGGCGGCGCCGCCTGGGAGCACCTGGAGGACGGGCCGGGCACGGACGTGCTCACCGGCTCGTGGGCGGCGCTCGTGACGGGCCGGTGTGCCCGCCGCAGCTCGGTGGTGACGCTGCGGACGGCCCTCGGCACGTCCCGCACCGTGCGGGCCGACCTGGCGCTGGTGCGGCGCGCGGGCGTGCCGGACCGGGTGCTGGCGGTGCTCACCCCGCTGGGAGCCGAGACGCCGTCACGGGCGCGGGTCACGCCCACCCAGCTGCGGGTGCTGACGCTGCTGGCGGGCGGCGCGGCCAACAAGGAGGTGGCCAGGACGCTGGGCCTGTCCCGGCAGGCGCTGGACTACCACCTGCGCCGGCTGGGTGCCGTGCTGGGCGCCTCGTCGCGGCCCGCGATGGTGGCGCGGGCCTACGCGACGGGCATCCTGGACGTCACCTCATGGCCGCCCCGCCCGGGCGCGGTCCGCTTCGACCGGTGAAACCGGCTCGCGGTGGCCGTTGCGGCGCAGCAGGCGCAGCACCAGGCCGACGGCAGCCAGCAGCAGGCAGGTGCCGAGGGCGGCGTACAGCAGCAGCGCGTCCAGCCGGCCGGCCGCGAGGAACGCGCCGACGGCGAGGGCGACCAGCGCGCACACGCCGCGGTCGATGATCGACTCCACCGACAGCAGCGTCGTGCGGTACGGAGTGGGCGGTATCGCCGAGTTGACCAGCATCTTCTGGATGGGGAACGCCAGCCCGGTCGCGGCGGCGAACACGCACAGCAAGCCGATCGTGCCCAGCGCCCCGCCGGCGGTGGTGGCAGCCAGCGACAGTGCCATGACGAGGCTGAGCACGGTGACGGCCGCGGTGTCCGACAGCCGGGAGCGCACCCAGGACGGGCGGGCGGAGCCGACGGCCTCGGCGACAGTCATCGCGGAGAGCACCGCGCCGTGTTCGGCGACGGGCACGGCCTTGGCGAGCAGCAGCGGCTGGAACAGGTTGACCTGGCATATGCGGGCCAGGGTGAACAGGCCGACGCCCTGCACCATGAGCGGGCCGAGCGGTTTGGAGCTGCGCAGCACGGACGCGGACTGCCGCACCGCGTCCCGCAGCCCGGTTCGTTCCCGTGCCGCCGGGGGCGGGCTGGGGCCTGTTGCGGAAGTAGCGTCGTTCCGCCCGCCAGGGCGGTGCGGGATGGCGTCAGGTGCGTGCGATCGCAAGGCGGAGGGGCGAAAGCGCAGCGGGCTGCGCTGAGGCCCGACAACGCGGCGAGCGTGCGTGCATGGCGCCATCCCGCAGACGGGACTTTCGCAACAGGCCCCAGGGTGTGCGGGCAGCGGCGGCAGCGCGAGGGCGCAGACCAGTCCGCCGGCCGCGCTGAGCGCCGTCAGCACGTAGGGGGCGGCGTGTACGAGGTGCATGAGGACGCCGACGAGCGGCCAGCAGGCGATCTTCGCCCACAGGCCCAGCGCCCGGGCGGTGCCCTCGGCCTGCGCGTAGTGCTCGCCGGCCCCGTGCGCGTGCAGTGACTCGTACAGGTAGGCACTGGCGGCGCCCGAGACGAGGGACCGCGCGGTGGCGACGGCGAGGAAATGCGCGAGGAAACCGGCCGCGCTGGGTGCGGCGACGGGGATCAGGTTGGCCGCCGTCATGACGGCGGCGCCCAGTTGCATGCTGCGGCGCTGCCCCATCCGGTCCGCGATGAGACCGGTGGGCAGCTCCAGCAGGCAGAAGGCGGCGTAGTAGATGCTCTGGATGCCGAAGATCTGCCCGTCGCTGAGCCCGGCCTGCCGCTGGTACTCGTAGAAGACGGGCATCCACCACAGCAGGTTGAACAGCAGCTGGAAGCCGTTGTTGAGCCGCACGACGCGGCGGGCGCGCGCCGGCATGGCGGCGGCCTTGCGCATCAGGCGGAGTAGGGGCGCAACTGCAGCAGGTGCAGCGTGCCGTCGGCGGTCAGCAGCCACTCGATGTCGAGCGGCGCGGCGAAGGTGTAGTCCGTCGCGAAGTGGGACTGCAGCAGCCGCCCGGCCAGCGCGAGGTGGGCGAGCCGGCCGCGGGTCGCTGTGTCCAGGTCCTGCTCGGCGGCGCCGAGGGACAGGGTGCGGCCGCCGCCCTCGACCGTGTTGTACAGGTACTGCATGGGCAGCGTGGTGCCGTCGACAACGGCGGCGGCCCCGTCGTGCGCGCAGTTGAGGTAGACGTTGCGGAAGTCGGCCCGGTTGGTCGGGTTGCAGGTGACCAGTACGCCGCCCAGCGGGGAGGGCTCGAAGCGCTGCACGATGACGCCCATGTAGGTGTCGTCCAGGGCGATGCCCGCCTGGTGGCGCAGCCGGACGCTGCGCGGGGAGACCAGCGACGCCCACACCTGGCGGACCGCGTCGAGCACGCCGGGCAGGTCGGTGACCTGGGTGTGCGACTCGTAGATCCCGGCGGCGGAGAAGCCGGGCAGGTCCTCGGCGTTGGAGGAGGAGCGCACGGCGAACCGGGTGGCACCGGCCAGGTGCTTGACGAGGTGGTTGTCGATGGCGCGGGCGATGTCGTCGGGCACGGGTGTGGTGCGCACCAGGTGCTGGAGCTGCACGCAGACGGTGTCGACGGCGTCCATGGCGCCGAGTTCGAGGGCCATCTTCAGTTTGCCGACGCTCTGCTGGATGGCGGGCGAGCCGTCCAGGAAGCGCTGCTGGAGGGCGAAGGGCAGCGCGATCCCGTCGGGTGCGGTGACGTTTCCGGCGAGGAAGTCGCCTGCGGTCTCGGCCAGTTGCGCGGTGTCCGCGGGTTCGGCGTCGGGTGTGCCGAGCCGGGCGGCGAGGTGGCCGAGCAGGTTGCGGCGGGGCGGGCGGGGGACGGCGTAGTAGCCGGCCAGCCGCGGCGAGCCGTGCCGCAGGACGTGGTGCAGCTCGCCGAGGTTGGCGGCCTTGGTGCCGTAGGCGTGCCGGTCGCCGGCGCGCAGTTCGGGCAGCGGCAGGATCGGCACGTCCCGCACGCTCGGCGCGTCGAGCCGGATGCGCTGGGTGTGCCAGGCGGGTTCGCTCAGGTCGGCGGGCTGTTCGGACGGTTCGAGGACGGCGCCCTCGGTCGTCACCTCGTAGCGCACCCAGGTGCCGTCGAGCCCCTCGGCCGCGGCCCGTTCCAGCACGCCGCGCACGATGGCGTTCGGCACGCCCCAGCCGGCGGCCAGCATGTTGGTGTGGGACAGCGGGGTGGTCGGCCGGGCGTTGACCAAGCCGGCCAGCCGCGGGATGTCGTCGGGCACGACGGGCATGGCCACGATGTCGTACCAGGCCAGGCCCTCGCGGGCCGCCCGGTACTCCTCCTCCGTGGCGAAGCAGCGCAGCCGCCCGGCGGCCGTGCCGAGGGTGAGCGGCACGAACGGTGCGGCGGACAGCAGCTCGTGGCCCTGCGCGCGCGGCAGGACGGACTCCGGGATCGCGGCGACGGCCTGCTCCTGGCCGTGGTTGGCGGGCTTGACGGTCAGCGCGAGGGCGGAGTCGAGGTGGGCGCGGACGAAGGCGTGGAACTCGGTGAGGGTCTCGCCGTCCATGGTGTCGGCCTCGGTGGTCTCCAGCACCATGAACGGCTGCGGCGGCTCCTGCGCGGCCACGCCGCCGGCGTGCAGGGAGAGGACGCCGAGCAGGTAGCGGCGGTCGGGTGCGTGGTAGACGCTGTGGTTGAACCCGTCCAGGTCGGCGTCGAGTTCGTCGAGGGTGAGGCCCTCGATGTGGGTCGCCACGTAGTTGACGTGGAAGGAGTGCACGGAGCTGTCCAGCACGTGCCAGGTCTGCTCGCGGCGGTCCACGACGACCTTCACGTAGGCGTGGCCGCCGAGTACGCCGCTGAGCTGCTCGAACAGCGGCAGGGTCAGCAGGCCGCCGACGACGGCGCCGTGCCGGTGCTCGCCGGACGGCACGGGCGCGGTGGCGGGCGGGAACGCGGTCTGCGTCGGGGCGGTCACGCGGTCACCCCCGTCAGGTGGCGCGGCAGGGACGCGACGACGTTCTCGCAGTCCGCGAGCAGCGTGTGTGCGTCGGCGGCCGTGACGAAGCACAGCGCGGCCATCGCGTTGGCGCCGCCGGCCTCCTCGTAGGCGGGCATCCGGGTGCCGCGCGGCAGGCTGGCCTCGCGGACCAGTTCGATGCGGGAGCCGGGGCTCAGCAGCGCCGGCCAGTCGACGGCGTCGAAATCCCACGGCGGCAGGTCCCGCCACGGGCGGCCCTCCGGGTCGGCGGCCAGGATGACCAGCGAACCGGCCGCGCCGGCCGAGGCAGCCGCAGTGCCCGGCGCGTCGGCGCCGCGGGTGAGCATCCGGCCCGGGAAATCGACGTGCTCGCCGAGGAGCTGGCGCACCAGCATCCCCAGCATGTCCAGGCCGAAGACCGCCTCGACCTGCCGGGTCGTCATGACGCCGCCGAAACGGGCCGCGGTCTCGATGACCCACATCTCGCCGTGCGCGCCGAGCTTGATCTCGGTGTGCGTGGCGCAGTTCTCCAGCCGGAGCGCGTCGACGGCCTGCCGGGAGACCTCCTCGATGCGGCGCTGCGCCTCCGTCGGCAGCGGCACCGGGGCGAGGCCGGCCCGTTCGGTGAACGGCGGGATGGTGGGCATGCGTCCGTTGACGCACAGCGGGTGGTAGACGCCGTCGGCCACGATGCCCTCGACGCTCACGTAGTCGCCCCACCGGTCGCTGGGGAACCAGGCGGCGGCATCGCCGGTGACGATCTCCTCGAGCAGGAAGTCGCTCACGCCGCCGCGGGCCGAGTGCAGTTCGGCGAAGCCCTGGGTGGCCGACTCGGCCATCACGCTGCGGCCCAGCTGCCAGGCCCGCTCGGCCTGCTCGCGGTCGTGCACGCGCACGTGCGCGGTCGAGCCGGCGCTCCACGCCGCCTTCAGCAGCAGCGGCGGGCGCAGCCGGGCAAAGGCGGCGGTGATGTCGGAGGCGCGGTGTACGTCGGTGAAGCCGGGGATCGGCACGCCGGCCTCGTGCCAGCGGCGGCGCATCAGGCGCTTGTCACGCGCCGCCTCGACGTGCGAGCCGACGCCGGCCAGGCCGAGGCGGCGACTGGCGCGGGCCACCGCCACGACGGCGTACTCCGAGAGCGTCAGCACCGCGCGGGCGCCCGCGACGCGGGCGTGCCGGCAGATCAGGTCCACCAGGGCGTCCCCCTCCACCGGCTGCGCCTCGGTGACGGTGGCGCACCGCGGCCACCACACGTCCGCGGTCACCTCCGGCAGCGGCGCGAGCGCCAGCACGTGCACCTCGGCGTGCTCGGCGATCCGGGGTATCGCGTACTCCAGCGGCGGGCCGCCTTTGGCGTACACGAACAGGATGGGGGCGTTGGATGTCACGGCTCTCCTCGGTCAGGGCAGGGCTGTTGACGGGTCCCGGGGGTTTCGGACGGGGGCGGGACCGTGAGCTACCACATCACGGCGGAGAGTGATCCACGTACGTTTGTGCGCCGATTCGCCTTGGCGTTCGCCAAACATGTGGGGAGGTTCCGTGAATGCTCAACGACTTTCGTGGGTAGGGGGCTTGGCCGTGCTCGCGCCGTCGGTGGCGGGTACGAGGGGTTCCCCTCCCCGCCCCTTCCCGTTTCTTGCGGGGGACACCCCCGCGCCCCCGCAGCGCGCGGCACAGCCGCCGGCCTGCCCTTAGCCTCGTGTCATGAGCAGCGACGACCGGTCCTCCCCCGCCCGCACCCTGCACGCGCTCGGGTTCGACGGGGTGCCGTTGCGCGAGCCGCTGCTCTACCCCGGGCGGCTCGTCGAGGGGCCGACGCTGCTCAGCGACGGGCAGCTGTTCGAGCTCGGCGTCGCCGACGACCGTATCGGCGGCTGGCCCGTCCAGCCGCACGGCGACCGGCGCCTCCCCGTCCCCTGCGCGCAGGGCGCGCGGGGAGACCCCAAGTCCGGCTCCGCCGTCACCCTCGACGCACTGCTCGACGGCCTGGGGCTGCCCCGCGCCGACGACCGCTACCCGGTGCTGTCCGTCGGCTCCAACGCCGCACCCGGGCAGCTGTGTCACAAGCTGGCGAGCCGCGGCCTGTCCGACACCGTGCCGATGGTGCCCGTGCGGGTGCGGGGCATCGCCGTCGCGCTGTCGGCGCACATCTCGGCGGCCGGCTACGTCTCGGCCTCGCCCGTTCTCACACCGGACGCCGAGACGCCGCTCGTCGCCACCTGGCTGGACCGCGAGCAACTGGCCGCCGTCGACGAGACGGAGGCGAGCTACCGGCGGGCCTTCCTCCCGGGCGAGGAGTTCCCCATGGAGCTGCCCTCCGGCCGCCGGCTGGGCGGCGCCTACCTGTACTGCCACGCGCGCGGCGTGCTGGGCGCGCCCGGCGGAACCGGCCCCCGCACACCGGACGGCGACCAGAGCGCCGTACTGGCCGGGCTGCTCGCCGACTCGCCGCGGCTGCGCGAACTGCTCGGCCCCGCGCCGGCCGACTGGGTGCGCCGGATCCGGGACGACGCGTCGCTGCGGGCCCGCGGCACGGAACTGTTCGAGGCCGAGGGCTGGCTGCTCGAGGAGCCGGGTTTCGCCCCGTACACCGGCGGGCCCGGCGACGAGATCACCTACCGCGACCTGGACTCCTGACGGGCCGGGGCCGGTCGGCCGGGCCGAACGGCCCGGCGTCGTGCCTGGTCAGGGACCCGTACGGCCCGCTTGCCGCGGCCTGGCGCCGGGCAGGTGATGAGCGGTACGCACGTCAGGAGGACGTCATGACCGCAACCACTCACCGGCACGAGCCGGCGACCATGAGCCTCGCAGGAGGCATGGTCGCCTTCGCCGCCACCATCCTGCTGATCTCCGGCATCCTCGACGTCTTCCGCGGCGTCGTGGCCGTCGCGAAGGACAGCATCGTCGTCAACACCCCGGACTACACCTTCGCGTTCAACACGACGGGCTGGGGCTGGATCCACATCGCGCTCGGCGCGGCGGCGATCCTCGTCGGCGTCGGCCTGTTCAGGGGCAACCTCGCCGCCAAGGTGGCCGGGGTGTTCATGGCGGGGCTCATTATTTTGTCCAGCTTCCTGTCGCTGCCCTACTACCCGCTCTGGTCGCTGATCCTGATCGGCCTGTCCGGATTCGTGATCTGGGCGGTCTGCACGGTGCGGCAGCCGCGGGCCGGCTGACGCCGGGACAGCAATCCCGCAGAAGGGCTGTACAACGTTGTACAGCCCTTCTACCGTGTGTGCTCCCCCCTCTCTGGAGAGTCACATGCTGCAGACGCAAGGCACCAGAGCACACCGGACCCGCACCCCCCACCTCGCCGCCCTCGGCGCCCTGCTGCTGGCGCTGGTGGCCGCCCTGGCCCTCGTGCCGACCGCGCCGGCCGCCGCGGCGAGCGGCACGCTGCTGCGTGACGGCACCGGCCTGTACCCGCGCGCCGTCCGGCTGCAGCACAGCGGCGACGCGAACGGCCGGATCCTCGCCTCCGTCGTCACCTTCTCCGGCAGCGACGGCCTCGGCGCGATCTACGAGAGCACCGACGACGGCGCGTCCTTCCGGCAGGTCGGCACCGTCGCCGACCCGGAGGCCGCGCACGGGCAGGGCCTGTGCTGCGCCACGCTGTACGAGCTGCCGCGGCAGATCGGCTCGCTGCCCGCCGGCACCCTGCTGTGGGCGGCGTCCGTCGGGCAGGACGAGTCGCCACGGCGGATGGCGCTGCGTGTCTTCTACAGCACCGACGTGGGCCGCAGCTGGTCCTACCTGTCGACCATCGCGACCGCCGGCAACGACCGCGGCCTGTGGGAACCGGAGTTCTCCGTCGACGCCGCCGGCGAGCTCGTCGCGCACTACTCCGACGAGACGGACCCGGCGCACAGCCAGAAGCTGATGGCCGCCCGCAGCACGGACGGCGTCCACTGGACGGGCCACCACGCGACCGTCGCCAGCAGCCTGGCCTCCGACCGGCCGGGCATGCCGGTGGTGCGCAGGCTGCCGGACGGCACGTACTTCATGGTCTACGAGATCTGCGCGGCCGGCGGCCAGTTCTCCTGCGTCGTGCACTACCGCACCTCCGCCGACGGCTGGAACTGGGGCGACCCCGCCTACCTCGGCATCCGCCCGGAGACCGCCGACGGGCAGTACTTCAAGCACACCCCGAACCTCGCCTGGGCTCCGGAGCCGGGCAATCCGCAGGGCAGGCTGATCCTGGTCGGCCAGGTGCTGCACAACGCCGACGGTTCGCGCGCGGCGGGCAGCGGCCGCACCATCTGGACGAACAGCGACAGCGGCCGCGGCGCGTGGACGGCGGCCGCCGCACCCGTCGCCGTCGAGTCCCAGGTCGTCGACTACTGCCCCAACTACAGCTCGGCGCTGCTGCCCACCGCCGGCGGCGCCCGCGTCCTGGAGATCGCCACCGACTACGACGGCGGCGTGTGCAAGCCGTACTTCGCCACCGGCAGCGTCACCGCGCCGCCGCGTCCGCACGCCCACCGGCCGTCGCTTCCCGCGCGGCCCACGCACGACGCCCGGGCTACCATGCGCTGATGAGCGACCCGGAAGTCATCGAGGAGAAGTCCGACCCCGCCGTCCAGCGGATCATCGACGTCACGAAACACTCGCGGTCCGTCGTCAAGACGGCGCTGATCGAGGACCCGGAGCCGCTGCTGCAGTGCATCCGCGCGGGGCTGGACTTCATCGAGGTCTACGGGATCGAGACCACTCCGCTGCCGGAGGAGGTGCTCGCCGCCTGCCGGGAGCGCGGCATCCCGGTCCGGCTGATCGGGTCCTCGATCGTCGGTCACGTGTTCAAGTCCGAGAAGAAGCCCAAGGCGTTCGGCATCGTCCGGGTGCCGAAACCGAGCCGCTTCTCGGACCTGGCGGGCGCGACCGGTGACGTCATCGTGCTGGACGGCGTGAAGATCGTCGGCAACATCGGCGCCATCGTCCGGACGTCCTTCGCGCTCGGCGCCGCCGGCATCGTGCTGGTGGACAGCGACCTGGTCAGCGTCGCGGACCGGCGCCTGGTCCGGGCCAGCCGGGGGTACGTGTTCTCACTGCCGATCGTGCTGGCGACGCGCGAGCAGGCGATCGGCCACTTCCGGGACAGCGCGATGCGCACGGTCGTCTTCGACAGCGGCGGCGACCTCGGCGTCGGCGACCTCCGCGACGCCGACGAGCGGCTCGCGCTGGTCTTCGGCAGCGAGAAGACCGGCACGTCCGGCGACTTCGCGGCCCTGGCCACCGGTACGGTCTCGATCCCGATGAACCCGGACGCCGAATCGCTCAACGTCTCCGTCTCCGCGGGTATCACGCTGTACGAGCGGGCACACCGTAACCTCCGGGCGGCAGCGGAAAGGAGTCTGTGATGGGCGAGGCGGAGCAGGAGAAGGCGCTGCTGGCGCTGTTCTCCGACCACAACCGCGGGGTGCTGGCCACGCTGAAGCGGGACGGCCGGCCGCAGATGTCGAACGTCAACTACGGCTACGACCCGGCCGAACGGGTGATCCGGGTGTCGGTGACCGCCGACCGGGCCAAGACGAAGAACCTCGCGCGCGACCCGCGGGCCAGCTTCCACGTCACCAGCGACGACGGGTGGGCGTGGACCGTGGCCGAGGGGACGGCCGAGCTGTCCGCCGTCGCCGCCGACCCGCACGACGCGGCGGTCGAGGAACTCATCGACCTCTTCCGCGCCGTGCAGGGCGAGCATCCGGACTGGGACGAGTACCGGGCGGCGATGGTCGCCGACCGGCGGCAGGTGGTCCGCCTGCGGATCGAGCGGGCCTACGGCCAGGCGCACCGCTAGCGCCGGCCGGGTGGTCAGAGGTTCAGGCCCTTGTCCCGCAGCCACGGCATCGGGTTGACCGGCGAGCCGCCGCCGGGGCGCACCTCCAGGTGCAGGTGCGGGCCGGTGACGTTGCCGGTGGCGCCGACGTTGCCGATCACGTCCTTGGTGTCGACGTGCTGCCCGGCGGAGACGTTCATCGAGGACAGGTGGCAGAACCACAGTTCGGTGCCGTCGTCCAGCTTCAGCACGATGCGGTAGCCGTAGGCGCCGGCCCAGCCGGCGGAGGCGACGGTGCCGGAGTGGATCGCCTTGACCGGGGTGCCGGTGGGTGCGGCGAAGTCCTGGCCGGTGTGGTCCGCCGACCACAGGTCACCGGCCTGGCCGAAGCCGGCGGTGAGCGTGAACGACCCGACGGGCAGCGTGTAGCTGGCGGCGAGCTTGGCCCGGCGCTCGGCCTCGGCCTTCTTCGCGGCAGCCTCGGCCGCGGCCTTGCGGGCGGCCTCCGCCTTGTCGGCGGCGGTGGCCGCGGCCTCGTCCGCCGCGGCGTCGGCCGTCTCGGCGAGCGCGGCCTGGTGGGCGCTCGTCTGCTGCTGCTCGGCCTGCGCGAACAGCCGGGCCGCGAGGGCGTCGCCCGCGCCCTGGGGTGCGACGCCGTCGCCGGGGAGGGTGGCGACGGCGGGTGTGAGGGGTGCGTCGGCGGCGACGGTGGCGGTGGACGCGTCGTCACCGGCCTCGTCGGCGCCGTCGGAGACCAGGGAGCCGACGACGGGCAGGTCGGCGGCGGCCGGCAACTGGTCGGTGACCGCCCCCGCCAGGTCGGGCATCGACACGGGCGCCGGGGCATCCTGGGCGCTGGCGATGCCGCCCGCGCCGACGGCCGCGATCATGCCGACGCCGAGCACCGCGCTGCTGCGTGCGACGCCGCCGCCGCGCTGCCGGACGACGCGGTGCCGGCCGCGGTTCCGCACGGATTCCGCGGTGGGGTTCCACTCGCCCGGTGCGGCGGCGGGCCCCTCGTCGAACGGCGCGTCAGGCGCGAAGGGGGCGTGCGGGGACTCGGGGGCGAGGTTCGTGGACGCCACGGGCGGGCGTTCTCCTTTCCTTCCTTCTCGCCGACCGGGTTAGCTGACGGGTTCGGAGCAGGAAGGTCTCCTACGGCGGCCTTCGCGCTGGGCGGAGGTCCCCGATTCACCCCAAGGAACGTGGTTCCCCGGCTTCCGCGTGGTGCGGAATTAGGCGACTGAGCACGGCGCCGACTGGTGTGACGGCTGTGACGACCGCGCTGCGTTATCGAACGTTAATAGACCCGCGGCCGGGAATCCAAGCCCGTTCGAAGAAAACGTCCCAGCCTTGGCCAGGACTTGACCGGCGCGCGGGGACGGCACAACGGGCCGGGCAGGCCCCCTACCTCGGGTGTCGTCGCTGGACGGCGAGCAGGGCGAGGTCGTCGGCCGAGTCGCCGCCCGTATAGGCGGTGACGTCGTCGATGACCGCGTCCAGCAGTTCGTGCGGATCACCGAACCGGCGGTCGGCCAGCCGCCGGTCCGGCGCGTAGAAGGTCCCCTGCGCGTTGCGGGCCTCCGACAGCCCGTCGGTGTAGAGCAGCAGTTGGGCGTCGTGCGGGAAGGGGACGACGTCGGCCCGGTCCGGCCAGTACCCCAGGTCGCCCATGCCCAGCGGGAGGGCGAAGGCGTCCGGCCGGACGAAGCGGGCCGTACCGCCGTGCAGCAGGAGCGGTGCGGGGTGACCGCGGTTCACCAGCCGTACCCGGTCCGGCGCCTCGGCGGGCACCTCCAGGACGACGGCCGTGGTGAAGTCCTCGGCGGCCTCCCGGTCCT
>DASSBO010000163.1:0-4023 GCA_035698655.1 Streptomyces sp. | reverse complement strand
ACGCCGGCCTGCTCGATCGCCGCGCGGGTCACGGGGTCGGTCATGCCGGTCACGAAGTCCGTCGCCGCGTTGTGCGCGTCGATCACGCGCTCCTGCTCGGTCACGGCCTCCTGCAGGAACAGCACCTTGGAGGCGGCGTCCCCGTACTGGTGGTACGCGACGGCGCGGACCTCGTCACACGCCACCTCGATCGCCGCGGCACGCCCCTCGACGAGCTGCTGCACGTAGGCCTCGAGCTCGAGGATCCTGTTCTTCTTCCGGCCCCACATCAGGCCGTCACCTCCTCGGCGGTGAAGGGGATCAACGGCCAGTCGCCGCGCACACCCGAGGCGAGGTGCTCTTTGCCGGGGGTGCGGGCGAAGTACTCCGCGAGGCTGGCGGCCTGTTCGGCGGCCCACTCGGTCTGCTTGTCGTGGAGGAACGCCAGGTCGGCGTCGGCGATGACGGGCTCTTGCTGGGCGATGCGCCAGGCGACGCGGCAGGCGGCGACGGCGTCGGCGTCCGCACTGTGGGCGCCGTCCAGCGCGACCTGGTAGTGCTGGCACAGGTCCGTGAGGGTGCGGCCGCCGCGCCGGTAGCGGTCGATCTTCTTGTCGATCACCTTCGGGTCGATGATGCGCAGTTGGTCGCCGACGCTGTCGGTGAGGGGCTGCACGCGGTGGCGCCGGGACTCGCGGTCGAGCATCGTCAGGTCGAAGCTGGCGTTCATCGCGACGATGGGGAAGCCGGCGAGCGCGGCCTGAGAGAGAGCGGCGACGACCTGCTGGACGACAGCGCCCGCGGGCTGTCCTTCCTCGCGGGCTCTATCGGTGGTGATGCCGTGTACGGCTGCGGCCTCGTCCGGGATCTCGACGCCGGGGTTGGCGAGCCAGTTCGTGGTCTGGGTGGGGTGGCCGCCGCCGACGAGGACGACGCAGGCGGTGACGATCCGGTCGGTCTCCGGGTTGGTGCCGGTGGTCTCGAGGTCGAACCCCGCCATCCGGCTGGTGTGCCAACTCATGTGGTCTCCTTGGTTGGCGGCGACGCCCCCGATTCGGGCGGGGACGTCGCCGCGATCAGATGGGTCAGGCGCCCGATCCGGGCTGAGCGGTGGCGGGCCAGCCGAACTCGTCGACGTCCGGCTGCTCAGCCGCCGCGTCCGGGGTGTCAGTCGCGGGCTGCTCGTCGGCCGGCGCGCCCCACGAGTCCGCAACCGGCGCCGCGGGGGCCGGGGCGGGTGCCGACGGGGCGGCGGTCAAGGCCGCGACCGACAGCGGCTGACGCTCCACCACGGGGGCGCCGCGCTGGACCGTGGAGGCGTCGAGCTCCTCCACCGCGTAGGGCATGCCGTGCAGCACGTCGGAGGCGATCAGGCGGCACAGCTCGCCGGTGGCGCGGGCGACGAGCATCGTCTGCGGCTGCTTCTTCCACTGGTCCTTGCCCATCAGCCCCAGGCGCTGGGCGCGGGGGATGTCCCAGCGGACCTCCTGCCACGCTTCCTTGCCCTTGCGGCGGCCGCGCATCACGCAGTGCGTCTCCGTGGACTCCACGAGCTCGATGTCGTGGCCGTGGGACTGGACGAGGCCGCGCATCGCGTGGGCCCGCAGTGCCGGGGAGCCCTGGATGACGTCGATGGCCTTCAGCGAGGCCATGGGCTGCAGACCGAGCTCCTGCCCGGACAGGATCACGGCGGTGATCTCTTCCGGCTTGCCGCGGAACTGGCCGGCGAAGCTGGTCTTGGCGAGGGACTGGGCGATCTGGGATGCCTGCCGGGCGGACTCTGCCCACAGCATCAGCTCGGTCTGCTGCTGCGGCGCGGGCGCGGTCTCGGGGACGGCCGGGGTGGTCGGGGTTTCGGGGACGGCGAGCTCAGTCATTCAGGTACTCCTCGGAGTCTCGGAGGGCAGCCCACACGGGCAGCGAGATGGTGGGGATGTCGTCGACCGGGCCGGTCCAGTCGGGCCATATGCCCGACGCCTGGCAGGTCGCGTAGACGTGGAGAGCGCGCCGGTTCTTCGCCCGGCCGATCTCCAGGGACTGCAGGTCCAGCTCCCGCACTGTCACCAGGTACGGGGCCTCCTTCATCTGGAAGACGAAGATGAACCGGACCCCGTCCGGGGCCATGCCGGCCGCTTCGAGGCCGTCGATGTACCAGGCGGCCTGCTGGTGGTAGCCGCGGTCCTGGATGGCTTTCTGGACGCCGTCGGGGGAGGCGTCGGCGGCGGTCTTGTAGTCGACGCACAGGGTGAGGCCGGGGAGTTGTTTGACCCAGTCGGGGCGGGCTTTGCACATGACGCCCGACTCGCGGTCCTGCCAGAAGACCGACTGTTCCGGGACGCCGGCGCCGGGGGTGAACAGCGGCCCGGCGAGCGGGTGGGAGCGGATCGCGTCGGCCATCGCTTCGACCTGCTCGTACTCGTGGCGGAGCAGTGGGACGGCGCCCATGTCGCGGGCTTCATCCCGCGCGGTCTTGGCGGCCTTGGTCAGGTAGTTGGGGAAGTCGAGGACGTCGATGTCGGGGCCGTCGCCGAGGACGAGCTGGTGGGCGGCGTGGCCGAAGTCGAACGTCTTCTTCGGCGCCTGGGGGTTGTCCTGCCCGTGCTTGAACAGGGCCGGGCAGGAGGGGGCGAGCAGGCGGCGAGCGCCGGTCGACGAGAGGGCGGTGCGGTCCGCGTGGTACTCGTCGGCCGACATGTCGTGGATGCCGGGGCCGGGCCCGGCAGCCGGGGCTTCCACCCCGGCCGTCACGGTGGTTTCGGTCATGCGGTCCTCCTGGGGAGGTGGTTGGGTCGGGCGCCGATCAGGCGGCGGAGGAGGGCGCGTGCGGCCAGGTGACGGCGAGCGGCGCGGCAGGCGGCGTACACGGCGGCGGGCATCCCCGCCGGCCGCGACCGGTCCACGAGGAGGCACACCAAGGCGCCACCGGCGGCGTAGGCCACGCACGCCACGGCCAGGCACAGGGCGACAGTCATCGGGCGCCTCCGATCCGGGTGCAGAGCACCAGGCCGACACCCAGCAGCACCAGGCCGGCGCCCAGCCACAGCAGGTCGATCAGCGACATCACCGCTCACCCGCCTCGGCGTTGAGCGTGCGGGCGGCGGCACGCTGCCCCGGCCGGTCGAACGACTTCGGGTCCAGCAGCGGCGACTGGGCGGGCTGCATGATGTGGGCCTGCTCCATGTCCCCGTCGCACGACGGGCCGTGCAGGGCGCAGCGGTCAGCGGGCGGGGCGATCGCGGCGACCGTGGCGCACGGCCAGTCGATGTCGCCGTGGTTCGAGCACACGTAGCAGAAGGCGTCATCGCCGGGTCCGCCGATCCGCTCGTGCACCGCGCGGACCCGGTCCAGCGCCTGCGCGGCCTCGCACGTGGCGTCGTTGTGCCGCTGCGCCTCCACGACGTCCTGGTCGGCGGTCGCGATGTCCTCGCGCAGCACCGCCAGCTCCGCCGCCGTCTCCGGAGACATCAGCAGCCCCGCAGAGTCCAGCGCGATCGCGATACCAGCAGACGTCTCACAGCGCTGCAGCGCCCGGTGGATCACATCCGCGGCCGTGTTCACCAGGCGAGTGCGCATCACGCCACCGCCTTGACGGCCGCGGCCGGGTGGACCAGATCGGCCGGCTCATCCAGCCGCTGATCCGCCAGCAGACCCTCCGGCGGGACCGGCAGCGACGACGCGACCGGCAGCGTGAACGTCACCTGCACCGGCACGTCCCGCCATGTCGCGTCCAGCCAGTGCGTGCGCACCTCGTGGTCACCCACGCGGCGGTTCTGCTTCGCGCCGTGGATCGTGCCGCCCAGCACCTGCAGGTAGGCGCGGACCGGGGCGAACGACTCCTCGTGCAGGTGGCCGTGCAGCACGCCGAGGACAGGGCCGATCGACCACGTCGCGACGGGCAGGTCCGGGTGTTCGGTGAGCAGCTGCGTCAGCGCGAGCGCCGAGCCAAGCTGCGGGTTACGGACGGTAGGGTTCGGCATGGCCGTACCTCTTCTTCCTGATCGGTTGGGTGGTGCGGTCTCGGGTCGTCCGGGTCGCATCCGGGCG
>DASSBO010000162.1:0-6851 GCA_035698655.1 Streptomyces sp. | reverse complement strand
GCGGCCCCGGCCGCCGCCCCGGCGGCGGCCGCACGGAACGGCGGGCCTCCGGCCACCGCGCAGCCACCCGGCCGTGAACTGCGCGCGCTGCTGCGGGAGATCGACCCGGCGCGCATCGAGGCGACCATCCGGCGCCTCGTCGCCTTCGGCACTCGCCACACGCTTTCCTCACAGGACGACCCGGAGCGCGGCATCGGAGCCGCCCGCGACTGGATCTTCGCCGAGATGAAGAAGTCCGCCGCCGCATCCGGCGGACGGATGACCGTCGAGCTGCAGTCGTACGTGCAGGAGCCCGCCTCCCGGATCCCAGAGCCCACGAAGATCACCAACGTGGTGGCCACCCTGCACGGCACCACCGACCCGGACCGGGTCTACGTCGTCACCGGCCACTACGACTCGCGCGCCACGGATGTCATGGACACCACGAGCGACGCGCCCGGCGCCGACGACGACGCCTCCGGCGTGGCCGCGGTCATGGAACTGGCCCGCGTGCTGGCCACCCGCCGCACCGCCGCCACGATCATCTTCGCGCCCGTCGCCGGCGAGGAGCAGGGCCTGTACGGGTCGACGCACCTGGCCGAGGTGCTCAAGGCCGCGGACACCGACGTGCAGGGCATGTTCACCAACGACATCGTCGGCAGCTCCACCGCCGACGACGGCACCCGCGACCCGCACACCGTGCGCCTCTTCGCCGAGGGCGTCCCCACCTCCGAGACGCCCGAGCAGGCGGACATCCGCCGCGCCGTCGGCGGAGAGAACGACTCCCCGTCCCGGCAGCTGGCCCGCTTCGTGCGCGACGTCGCCGACAACGCGGCCACCGGCATGCACGTCCGGATGATCTACCGGCGCGACCGCTACCTGCGCGGCGGCGACCAGATCCCGTTCCTCGAACGCGGCTACCCGGCGGCCCGGTTCACCGAGCCGGCCGAGAACTTCGCGCACCAGCACCAGGACGTGCGCGTCGAGGACGGCACGCAGTACGGCGACCTGCCGGAGTTCTGCGACTTCGACTTCACCGCGCGGGTCGCCCGCGTCAACGCCGCGACCCTGTGGACCCTGGCCCAGGCCCCGGGCACGCCGCTCGGCGCATCGGTCCTCACCAGCGAACTGACCAACGACACCGAACTGGTGTGGAAGCGCGGCACCGAAGAGGACCTGGCCGGCTACGAGGTCGTGTGGCGCGAGACGACGGCGGCCGAGTGGGAGCACGTGATCGATGTCGGCGACGTCACCCGATACCGCATCGACCTGTCGAAGGACAACGTGTTCTTCGGCGTCCGCGCCGTGAACCGCGCGGGCCACCGCAGCCCGGTCGCCTTCCCCGTCCCCAAACGCTGACAGCGGCCAGGTGATCGTGTGACATGCTCTGCGCCATGTCACACGATCACGTGCCGCCGACCGGACCACCCTGTCGGTGAAGGCCGTCGACGAGACCGGACCGCTCGTGGGCGGCCTCACCGCGGACAACTGCTCTGACCGGTCCGGTCACCGCGGGAGCAGGCTCAGCGGGACGGATTCCCGCAGCGCCCCCAGCAGGGCGGCGACCGCCGGGTGCGAACGGGCGCCGCTGCGGAAGGCGGCCTTGGTGCGGCGACGCACCGGCAGTGGCGTGACCCGCACGTTGGGCGGGGCGTCCGCCACCTCGAGGTGCGGCAGGATCGCCACGCCCCGGCCGGCGGCGACGAACGCCAGCACGGTGGCGAACTCGTCCACCTGGTGCCGCACCTTCGGCACGAACCCGGCGGCTTGGCATGCCCGTTCCAGCATCGAGCGGCTCGTCGTGCCGGGCGCCGCGGCGATCCACGGGGCGTCCCGCCAGTGCGCAAGCACCGCCCGCCCCTCCTGGCCGGCCGGCGCCGGATCGGACGCGACGAGGTACATCGACTCGTCGCACAGCGGCTCGGCCGACAGCCCCGGCGTTCGCTCCGGCGGCACGGAGTCGTGGTCGTGGATCAGCGCGACGTCGAAGACGCCCGCGCGCAGCGCGTGGACGGCGCCCGCCGGATCGACCTCGGAGACCATCGGCTCCAGCCTGGGATGCCGTTCGGCCAGCCGGGCCAGTGCGGTGGGCAGCAGAGCCCGCGCCGCGGTCGGAAAGGCCCCGATCCGCAACGGTCCCGCGGGCCCGTGCCGCGCCTGGGCCAGTTCGGAGGCCGCCTGCTCCAGCCGTTCCAGCACGGCCTCGGCGTGCCGGACCAGGTTCTGCCCGGCCGGCGTCAGCCGCACCCGGCGCCCGGTCCGCTCCAGCAGCGGCACGCCCGCTTCCCGCTCCAGGGCGCTCAACTGCTGAGACACCGCCGACGGCGTGAACGACAGTGCCTCGGCGACGGCGGCGATCGTGCCGCGGAGGGCCAGTTCACGGAGCAGGCGCATGCGGCGCACATCGAGCATCAGCTCAGCTTACGATTCGCGGAAGAAACGTGAGATGGACCTGGGGCGCGCACTCGGCGAGCCTGAGCGGATGAGACACGAGCTCGCCCTCGACGGGATCCACGTACCCCTCATCACGCCCTTCACGGCGGACGGCCGCATCGCCGGCGACGCCCTCGAAGGGCTCGCGCGCACCGCCCTCCGGCAAGGCGCCGCCGGCATCGTCGCGCTGGGCACCACCGCCGAGACCGCCGCACTCGACGCCGAAGAACGGCGCACCGTCGTCGAGGTGTGCGCCCGCGTCTGCGGCGAGCACGGCGGCAACCTGATCGTCGGGACGGGCGGCGGCACCACGGCGGCGGCCGGGCGCGCGATCGGCGAAGTGGCCGGCACGGCGGGGATGCACGCGGCCCTGGTGACCGTGCCGTCCTTCGTCCGGCCCTCGCAGGAAGGCGTGCTCGCCCACTTCCGGCAGCTCGCCGCGGACAGCCCCGTGCCGCTGGTCGTCTACCACGTCCCGTACCGCACCGGACGTCCGCTGGCCGCCGCCACCCTGCGCGCGCTCGGCCGCATCCCCGGTGTCGCCGGCGTCAAGTACGCGGCCGGCGGCATCGACCAGGACACCGTCGACCTGCTCGGTGACCCGCCCGAGGACTTCGCCGTGCTGGCGGGCGACGACGTGTACGCCTCGGCCATGCTCGCGCTCGGCGCGCCGGGCGCCGTCCTCGCCTCGGCGCACCTGGTCACGGACCGGTTCGCCGCCCTCGCCGACCTCTGGCACACCGGCGACGCGGTCCGCGCCCGCGCCCTGGGACACCGCCTGGCCCGGCTCTCGGCCCGCCTGTTCGCCGAGCCCAACCCGACGGTGCTCAAGGGCGTCCTGCACGCACAGGGCCGGATCCCCACCTCCGACGTGCGGCTGCCGCTGCTCCCGGCGTCCCGAGGCGCCGTCGATGCGGCGCTGAAGGAGCTCGCGGACCTCGGCTGACCGCCCCGCCGGGGAGGGCCGGCGGGGCGGGGTGGCAGGGTGGGGCGCACACGATTCGCCTCGGAGACGGAGCCCCATGCGCCTGCTGCTCATCCGCCACGGCCAGACCGCGTCCAACGTGGCGCACCTGCTGGACACCGCCGTGCCCGGGCCAGGGCTGACCGAGCTGGGCGAGCAGCAGGCGGCCGCGCTCCCGGAGGCGCTGGAGCAGGAGCGGATCGACGCGCTCTACGCCTCGACCCAGCTGCGCGCCCAGCTCACCGCGGCGCCGCTGGCCGAGCGGACACGGCTGGAGGTCCTGGTGCGGGACGGGATCCGGGAACTGTCTGCCGGCGACCTGGAGATGCGCGGCGACCACGAGGCGATCGAGACCTACCTGACCACGATCCTCGCCTGGGCCGACGGAGACACCGGGCTGCGGATCCCCGGCGGAGAGAACGGCGTGGAGGCACTGGCACGGTTTGACGCCGTCGTCGCCGAGGCAGCGGGCACGGGCGCGGAGACCGTCGCCATGGTCAGCCACGGCGCCGCGATCCGCACCTGGGCGGCGGCCAGGGCGCAGAACATCGACAACGACTTCGCCGGCGGCCACGCGCTGCGCAACACCGGCGTCGTCGTCCTCTCCGGCGCACCGGAGGAGGGCTGGCGGGTCCTGCACTGGGAGGACCGTCCCCTCGGCCCGGCCGCGAGCGAGCCGGCGACCAGCGGCCCGGCGGGCGAGACCCTCGACGAGGCCGGCGAAGAGAACTGACCGGGGTGCGACCGACGGGCCGCCGGCGCCCGCCGGCGTTCAGTCCTTCAGCCCCCTTGTCATGCGGTCGAGGTCCTCGAGGATGGCGGTGCGGCGATCCGCGGAGAGGTCGCGGACCATGCGGGCTTCGATCGCGTAGACGTCCGCCTGCGCCGACCGAAGGCGACGTGCACCCTCCCCGGTCAGCTTCGCGGGGCGGGCGCGACCGGTCTCGGCGGTGTCGGGCCGGGTGAGCAGCCCGCTCTCCTGCAGTCCGCGCAGGACGACGTTCATGGACTGGCGGGTCACGAAGGTGGCGCGGGCGAGTTCGGCGTTGGACATGCCCGGCTGCACCGCGAGGATTTCCAGACAGGCGTACTGCGGAACGGTCAGGCCGTGGTCGCGCAGCGCCTGGTCCATGGCGCCGCGCAACGCGGCGTGCGCCTGCTTGAGGCGGTATCCCACGTGCTCGCGTACGTCCCCGGCGGAGTGGGGCGAGGTGCTCGGCGTGTCCTCGTTCATGTCAGTACTTTGACATACACCTGGGGGCCACCTAGGGTCGGGTATGTCAAAACCCTGACATCAACCGAAGGGGTAACGCCCATGACCATCGCCGTCGACGGACTCGACTTCCTGGCGCTCCAGGTTCGCGACCTGGATGCCGCGGCCGGCTTCTTCGAGAAGCACCTCGGCCTGCGCCGCCAGGCCGGCAGCCCACCGGGCGCCGTCGTCTTCGACACCAAGCCCGTCCCGGTCGCCGTACGCGAGCCGTTGCCCGGGACGGATCTTGACGCCGGCCGCGCCGGCCTCGGGGTGGCGCTGTGGTTCTCCACCCCCGACGCCCACGCCATGCACGACAAGCTCGCCGGGGCGGGCATCGAGATCCTGGCCCCGGTCGCCGACAGCCCGTTCGGCCCGGTGTTCTCCTTCGTCGGACCCGAGGGCTACGTCCTGACCGTCCACGGATCCTGACCCGTGACCGCCGTCAGCGGCATCCGATGCGGCGTCGAATGTCAGACCGCTGTGCGATGGTCCTCAGATGCTGAACGTGAGTGTGCTGCGGCCCGCGCTGCGGGCTGCCTGGGGGCCTGACACCTGCGATCCTGTCGACCTGGACCATTGGCGGTCGGACAACCCGGCCCGGGGGCAGTGCGGGGTGTCCGCGCTGGTGGTCCAGGACCTGCTCGGAGGGGAGCTGATGCTCGGCGAGGTCCACCGCGAAGGGGTCAAAGCCGGGTGTCACTACTGGAATCGGTTGCCCGACGGCACCGAAGTCGATGTCACGGCTGATCAGTTCCGTCCCGGCGAGGTCGTTTCAGCCGGCCAGGTGCAGCACCGCCCACCGGACGCCCCGAGGAGATGTCGTGAGCAGTATGAGCTGCTTCGTCGCCGTGTCTTCTCCGCACTAGGCGGCGGTTGCACGTAACCGGAGGCGCACCGCGCACAATGGCGGCGTGAACTACGACGTGTTGCTCGGGCAGGCCATGGCTGCGGCCGAAACGGTACGCGGGCGCGGCGCGCCCGCCGACTACATTCCCGCGCTGGCCTGCGCCGACCCCGGCGACTTCGGCATGGCGCTGGCCACGGTGGACGGCGAGGTGCACGGCGTGGGGGAGTGGCGCAGGCCGTTCTCCGTGCAGAGCGTGTCCAAACTGTTCGCGCTCGCGCTGGCCCTCGCCCGCGGCGGGACACCGCTGTGGCGGCGGGTGGGGCGTGAGCCGTCGGGGAACCCGTTCAACTCCCTGATCCAGCTGGAGACGGAGCAGGGCATCCCGCGCAACCCGTTCATCAACGCCGGTGCCCTCGTCGTCACCGACGCGCTGCTCACGCTGACCGGTGACGCGTCCGGCGCGGTCGTGGACTTCCTGCGGGCCGAGTCGGGCAACCCGCAACTCGCCGTGGATGCGGAGGTGGCCGCCTCGGAGGCCGCGCACGGGCATCGCAACGCCGCACTCGCCCACTTCATGGCGTCGTTCGGCAACCTGTACAACCCGGTCGACGACGTGCTGGAGCACTACTTCGCGCACTGCTCCATCGCGGCCGACTGCCGTGACCTGGCTCTGGCCGGCACCTTCCTCGCCCGGCACGGGGTGCGGGCGGACGGCAGCCGGCTGCTCAGCCGCAGCGACGCGAAGCGGATCAACGCCGTGCTGCTGACGTGCGGCACGTACGACGCGGCGGGCGAGTTCGCCTACCGGGTGGGACTGCCGGGGAAGAGCGGCGTGGGCGGCGGCATCCTGGCCGTCGTCCCGGGCCGGGGCGCGGTGTGCGCCTGGAGCCCGGGCCTGGACGACGTCGGCAACTCGGTGGGCGCCATGGCCGCACTGGAGGACTTCACGGAGCGCTCCGACTGGTCGGTCTTCTGACCGGCTCGCAGGCGACGGACGGCTACTGTCCGGTGATGTTGACCATCCAGGTGATGCCGAACTTGTCCGTGCACATGCCGAAGACGTCGCCCCACATCTGCTTCTCCAGGGCGACGGACACCGTTCCGCCGTCGGCCAGCTTTCCCCAGTAGCCGCGCAGTTCGTCCGCATCGTCGCCGCTCAGGCTCACGGAGATGTTGCTTCCGCGTGCCTCGTCCTGCCCGGGCGGGCTGTCGGCGCCCATCAGCGTGTATCCGCCGGTGGTTTCCAGCATGCTGTGCATGATCTTGTCGTGGAAGCCCGGGGGTGCCTGGTCGCTGACGTCGCCGTAGGTGTTGAGGGCCAGGTCGCCGCCGAAGACGTCCCGGTAGAACTCCATGGCTTGCCGCGCGTCGCC
>DASSBO010000161.1:0-5383 GCA_035698655.1 Streptomyces sp. | reverse complement strand
TCGGCGTGCTGGCCGTCCTCAGCGTCGCCACCGGCGAGGACTCCGCGCCCGGCGTCGCCGTGCTCGCACTGACGCCGGTGCCGGTGCTGACCGGGCTGTGCCGCGCGCTGACGCACCGGCACCTGTCCGCGCAGCACCGCGCCGCGCAGACCGTGCGGCGGGCCCTGGTCGTGGGCGAGGCAGGCCCCGTCGACCATGTCGTGGGCCGGCTGGCCGCACGGACCGACCACGCGTACGTGGTCACCGGCGCGGTGCCCGTCGGCCGGGGCGAGCTGCTCTGCGGCGTGCCCACCGGTGAACGGCTGGCCGCCGAACCGGCCGACGCTGCGGCCGACGGAGGGGTCGTGCTGGCGGCGGCCCGGCGGTACGGCGCCGAGGCGGTGCTGGTCGTACCGGGCTCGGCGCTCACGGGTGAGCGGCTGCGGCAGCTGTCATGGGCCGTGCAGGACGCGGGCCTGCCGCTCGCGGTGACCTCCGGGCTCACCGAGGTGGCGCTGCGCCGCCTGCGGGTGGCCACGGCGGCCGGCCTGAACCTGCTGCACGTCTCGCCCCCGGTGCGCCGCGGGGCGCAGCTCGCGCTGAAGTCCGCGATCGACCGCGTCGGGGCCGCCGTCGGACTCGTGCTGCTGGCGCCGCTGTTCGCGGTGCTGGCCGTGGCCGTCCGGCTGGACTCCCCCGGCCCGGCGCTCTACCGGCAGACCCGGATCGGCCGGCTCGGCGTCCCGTTCACGATGTGGAAGTTCCGGTCGATGACCGCCGACGCCGACGCCCTGCGTGCGCAGCTCGCGGCTGCCGACGAGCAGGAGGGGCCGATGTTCAAGATCCGCCGGGATCCGCGCATCACCCGGCTCGGCGGGCTGCTGCGCCGTACGTCGCTGGACGAACTGCCCCAGCTGGTCAACGTGCTGCGGGGCGAGATGTCGCTGGTCGGGCCGCGTCCGCCGCTGCCGGAGGAGGTGGCCGCCTACGACGCGGTCGCGCGCAGGCGGCTGGACGTCCGGCCCGGCATGACCGGGCCCTGGCAGGTGGGCGGGCGCTCGGAGCTGTCCTGGGACGAGAGCCTGGCGATCGACCTGGGCTACGCCGACAACTGGTCGCTGACCGGCGACCTGGACGTCCTGGCCCGCACGGTGCGGGCCGTGGTCGACGGCCGGGGGGCCTACTGATGCGCGGCCGCGGGCTCGTCCCCGGTGGAGCGCCACCAGTCGTAGGTCTGCCGGATGCCGTCGGCGAGTGCGATCCGCGGCGTGAAGCCCAGGGCGCGCAGCCGGGAGACGTCCAGCAGTTTGCGCGGGGTGCCGTCGGGCCGCGAGGGGTCGAAGGCGATGCGCCCGGTGTAGCCGACCACGTCCCGGACCGTCTCGGCCAGTTCGCGGATCGTCAGGTCCTCGCCGCAGCCGACGTTGACCGGGTCGTCGCCGTCGTACTCGCGCAGCAGCAGGGTGCAGGCCCGGGCCAGGTCGTCGACGTGCAGGAACTCGCGGCGCGGCGTGCCGCTGCCCCACAGCACGACCTCCTCGCGGCCGTCCCGGCGGGCCTCGTGGAAGCGGCGCACGAGGGCGGGCAGCACGTGCGAGGTCTCCAGGTCGAAGTTGTCGCCGGGGCCGTACAGGTTCGTCGGCATGGCCGAGATGTACGCGGCGCCGAACTGCCGCCGGTAGCCGCGGATCTGGGTGATGCCGGCGATCTTCGCCAGCGCGTAGGGCTCGTTTGTCGGCTCCAGCGGGCCGGTCAGCAGCGCGTCCTCGGTGATGGGCTGCGCGGCGTGCTTGGGGTAGATGCACGAGGAGCCGAGGAAGAGCAGCCGCGGCACGCCGGCGGCGTGCGCACCGGCGATGACGCTCAGCTGGATGCGCAGGTTGTCCTCGAGGAAAGGCACCGGGGAGTCCCGGTTGGCCAGGATCCCGCCGACCTTGGCGGCGGCCAGCACCACGGCGTCCGGGCGGGCGTCGCGCAGCCACCGCACGGTCGCGTCGGCGTCCCGCAGGTCGAGGTCGGCCCGGTCGCGGCTGAGCACCTCGTGTCCCTCGGCGGTGAGCCGGCGGGCCACGGCGGAACCGACCAGGCCCCGGTGCCCGGCCACGAACACCCGGGCACGGGACGGCAACAACGGTATCGATCGCGTCATGTCACCACATTCTGCCAGCGCGCCGCCCGGCGCAGCGGGCGTTCGACCAGACCAGCGCAGGGGGCACTTCATGGGCAAGAGCGCACTGATCACCGGCATCACCGGCCAGGACGGTTCCTACCTGGCCGAGTTGCTCCTGAGCAAGGGGTACACGGTGCACGGACTCGTGCGGCGTTCCTCGTCCTTCAACACCGGCCGGCTGGACCACGTGTACCAGGACCCGCACGAACAGCGGCGCTCGCTGATCCTGCACCACGCCGACATGACGGACGGGGTGGCGCTGGTCAACCTGCTGCGGGACCTGACACCGGACGAGGTGTACAACCTGGGCGCCCAGTCGCACGTGCGGGTCTCCTTCGACTCGCCGCTGTACACGGGTGACGTCACGGGCATGGGCACGCTGCGGCTGCTGGAGGCGATCCGGGCGAGCGGCATCTGCACCCGCATCTACCAGGCGTCCTCCTCGGAGATGTTCGGCGCCGCGCCGCCGCCGCAGAACGAGCGCACCCCGTTCCACCCGCGCAGCCCGTACGGCTGCGCGAAAGTCTTCGGGTACTGGGCGACGGTGAACTACCGCGAGGCGTATGACCTGTTCGCGGTGAACGGCATCCTGTTCAACCACGAGTCGCCGCGCCGCGGCGAGACGTTCGTGACCCGCAAGATCACCCGCGCGGTGGCCCGCATCCGGGCCGGTCTGCAGGACCGGCTGTATCTGGGCAACCTGGACGCGGTGCGGGACTGGGGCTACGCCCCCGAGTACGTCGAGGCGATGTGGCGGATGCTGCAGCACGACGAGCCGGACGACTACGCGGTGGCCACCGGCGAGGCCGCCACCGTGCGGGACTTCCTGGGCGCCGCGTTCTCCACGGCCGGGCTCGACTGGCACGAACATGTGCGTTTTGACGCGAAGTACGAGCGGCCGAGCGAAGTGGACGCTTTGATAGGTGACGCCGGGAAGGCCGAGAAGGCGTTGGGCTGGAAACCGCGGGTGCTGTGGCCGGAGTTGGCCCGGATCATGGTCGAGGCGGACATCACCGCCCTGGAGGCGGAGCTGAGCGGCGCGACGGTGCGGATCGACCGGTGAAGGGCCGGCGGATCACGAAGTGGACGGAATGGGGCGAGATGAGCGGTAGAGGGACGGGCCGCCGGCGCACGGCGACGGTCGCCGCGGCGCTGGCGCTGACGGTGGGCTCCTGGACGGGCGCGCAGGTCACCGGGGGCGGTCAGGCACACGCGCTGACGCCGCCGGTCGCGATGACGGCCGACGACCTGCCGACCTGGCAGACCAACGGCGTCGTGTGGGCGCTGGCCCAGTCACAGGGGGTCGTCTACGCGGGCGGCACCTTCTCCGCCCTGCGGCCGCCGGGTGCGGCCGCCGGCGAACAGGAACAGCAGGCGCTGAACTTCGCCGCGTTCGACGCGGCCACGGGTGCGCCGACGGGTGACTGCGAGCTGTCCTTCACGGTCGGCAGCGGAACCGCCACCGTGCGGGCGCTGACGGTCTCCCCCGACGGCAGCACGCTGTACGTGGGCGGCCGGTTCGGCGGCGTCAACGGCGTGGAGGTCAGCAACATCGCGGCGATCAGCCTGCCGGACTGCACCGTGGACACCGGCTTCCGCGTCGGCGTCTCCGCGACCGTCCGCACGCTCGACGCCACGGCCGACACGGTGTACCTGGGCGGTGACTTCACCAGCGTGGAGAACCAGGAGCGCAGGTACTTCGCCGCGGTGACCACCTCGGGCGACCTGAAGCCGTGGCAGGCCGACGCCGACCGGCCGGCCCGCGCACTCGCGGTGACGCCCGGCGGCGACAGCGTCATCCTGGGCGGGGACTTCTTCACCATCCGCGGCCGGGACTCGCACGCGCTGGCCGTCGTCGACGCCGCCACAGGCGAGCTGGTCAAGCGCTACCCGCTCGGCTTCTACCCCAAGACGTCCGTCGTGAAGGGCCTGGCGACCGACGCGACGGGCTTCTACACCGGCAGCGAGGGCACCGGCGGCGGCGTGTTCGACGGGCGGACCGCCTTCGACCTCGACGACTTCGGGCAGCGCTGGCGGGACACCTGCCTGGGCGCCACCCAGGACGTCCTGGTCTACCGGTCGGTGCTCTACAGCTCCTCGCACGCGCACGACTGCTCCAGCATGGGGCAGTTCGGCGAACTCCACGAACGGCAGCACCTGCTGGCGGAGTCCGTCGACGACCCGACGCCGCTGCTCAGCTGGTTCCCGGACACCGACGACGGCCCGTCCGGCACCGAGCAGATCGGCCCGCGCACCATGGTCGTCTCCTCCGGGGGCGACACGGACTACCTGTGGGTCGGCGGCGAGTTCACCCGGATGACGAGTGACGGCATCCGGCCGCAGCAGGGGCTCGTGCGGTTCTCCACCGGCGCGGACACCGGCAGGCCCTTCGCCCCCGACGAGGCGGAGGCGAACCGCACGGCGGGCAACGACGTCAAGGTCAGCTGGCGGGCCGGCTGGGACCGCGACGACCGGACGCTGACCTACCGGGTGTACCGCAACGGCGACGACGAGCCCGTGCACACCATGACCGCCGACTCGACCTTCTGGGACCGGCCCACCCTCAGCTTCACCGACGACACAGTGGACTCGGGTACCACTTACAGCTACCGCATCACCGCGAGCGACGCCGGCGACGCGAACACCTCGGTGCCCTCGGACCCGGTCTCGGTCACCACCGGCGGGACGCCCAGCGAGTCGACCCTGGTGGTGGAGCCCGCCGCCGACGCCTACGTCAACGGCGCGGCCCGCACCGCCAACTACGGCCCGGACCACAAGGTCGCGGTGCGCGGCGACTCGGCGTACGAGACCTACCTGCGCTTCGACCTGCCCGCGGCACCGGACGGCATGACACTGACCGGCGCCCGGCTCACGGTCCACACCAGCGGCGACTCCTTCGCCGGCTCCGGTGACGCGGTCCAGGCCCGCCCGGTGACCGGTGCCTGGTCGGAGTCCTCGGTCACCTACGCCACCAGGCCGTCGCTGTCCTCCACCGTCCTCGGAACGCTGGAGAAGGCACCACAGCTGCAGACGGACTACTCGATGACGCTGGACGCCGGGGCGCTCACCGGATCCCTCGGCGACACCTACGACGTCGCGCTCACGAGCGAGGGAACCGACAGCCTGTGGCTGCTGGCCAGTGAGTCGGGCGGCTCCGGGGTCCCGCGGCTCACCCTGACCTTCGAGGCCCGGTGAGCACCGCACGTGCCCGCGGTGCCGCGGTGGCCGCCCTCG
>DASSBO010000160.1:0-6785 GCA_035698655.1 Streptomyces sp. | reverse complement strand
CGCCAGACCGACTAAGGACCCCACGTTGAACATCCGCTCGCTCACGCGAGGCGACGGCGCTGTGATCGGCGCAGCAGTGCTGCTGTTCGTCGCCTCGTTCCTCGACTTCTACGGCGTCGACTGCGGCGACCTCTGTGACCGGCTCGACTCGTCCAAGATTCCCAACGCGTGGGATCTGCAGGACCTGCAGCTCGTTCTTCCGGCGATCTTCCTGCTCGGTGTGCTGGCGGCCGTCCTCATCGTCGTCGGGCGCTTCCTGCCCGAGGGTCGCAAGGTCGTCGGTCTGACGCTGCCGCAGGCGGGCACGGTGCTGGCCGTGGCCGCCCTGTGGAACATGATCTGGTCGCTCATCTCCAAGCAGGACGCCCTGACCGTGGGGATCGGCGGATGGCTGGCGCTGCTGGCGACCCTCGTCATGGCGGCGGCGGCCGTGCTGACCGAGCAGGTGCCGGCGCTGAAGGCGTCGCTGGTCCCGGCTCCCAAGCCGCAGCAGCCGGGCATGTACGGACAGCAGCCCGGCATGTACGGGCAGCAGCCGCAGGGTGGTTACGGCTACCCGGGCCAGCAGCCCGGCCCGTACGGCCAGCAGCCGCAGGGCGGTTACGGCTACCCCGGTCAGCAGGCACAGGGTCAGCCGCAGCCCCAGCCCCAGCCGCAGGCGGCGGCTCAGCCGCAGCAGGCCCAGCCGCAGCAGGCCCAGCCGCAGCAGCCGCAGCCGCAGCCCCAGCCCGGCGCCGCTCCGCCCGAGCAGGCCTTCCAGCCGTTCTGGTTCGCGGTGCCGGTCAACCGGCCGCTCTACCCGGAGGACGGCGGGTCCGCCCCGGTCGCCGAACTGGCGCCGGGCACCTGGTACCTGGCGGTGGACCAGCGCGGTCAGCAGGTGATCGCCCAGACCCAGGACGGCCGTCGCGGCATCCTGCAGGACAGCACGGGCATCCAGCGCGGCTGAGCACCACGCATCCGCCGGTCACGGCCCCCTCCCCGCCACGGGAGGGGGCCGTCGCCGTGCCGGGGCGGAACCGGCTCTTCCGGGCACGGGTTTGCGGGCGCCCTTTCCGGCAATGAGATGTCCATGACTGGCAGCAAACGCTCAGGGCTGAATCAGGCAGGAGTCGTGCTCCAGGTCATCGCGGACATCGTCGCGGCGATCATCGGGCTGTGGATCCTGCTCTTCGTACTGGACGCCAATCCAGGGAACGATCTGGTGGTCGTGGTCCAGGACGCCGCACGCTGGCTCGCCGGCTGGTCCTACGACCTGTTCACGATCGACACCGACTGGGTGCGCGTGCTGGTCAACTACGGGATCGCCGCCGTCGTCTACCTGGCCATCGGCCACGGCCTGGCGGTCCGGCTGCGCCGCACCTAGGTCAGGCGCGGGCGCACTCGCAGCCGGGTGGCAGGCCGGCCGGCAGCGAGTCGCCGCCGAAGACGGCGGCCGTCGGCTCGTCGCCGCCGAGCGCGGCCGCGGCGAGCAGCAGGGAGCCGGCGGTCCACGTCGTGCGCTCCTGCGGCCATATGGCGTCGTCCGCGAACACGTAGCCGGTCCAGTACATGCCGTCCTCGGCGCGCAGGTGGCCGATCCAGCGCAGGATGTCCACCGCGCGGTCGGTCTCGCCCGTCGCCCAGAGGGCCAGGGCGAGTTCGGCGCTCTCGCCGCCCGTCACCCACGGGTTGGGGTCGACGCACCGCACGCCCAGCCCGGGGACGACGAACCGGTCCCAGCCGTCCTCGATCCGCTGCTTGGCCGCGGCGCCGCGCAGCGCCCCGGCGAGCACCGGGTAGTACCAGTCCATGGAGTAGCGGCTCTTGTCGAGGAACCGCTCCGGGTGGTGCGCCACCGCGTGGCCGAGCCGGCCGGCGGCCAGTTCCCAGTCGGGCTGCGGCTCCCCGCGGTGCGCGGCGATCGCCAGGGCGCAGCGCAGCGCCTGGTAGACGGAGGCGGAGCCGGTGAGCAGCGCGTCGGGCACGACGGTGCCGTCCGCGTCCCGTTTCCAGCCGAGCTGGCCGCCGGGCTGCTGGAGGGCCAGCACGAACTGCACCGCGCCGGCGACGACCGGCCACATGTCGTCGAGGAACGCGTCGTCGCCGGTGGTCAGGTGGTGGTGCCAGACGCCGACGGCCACGTAGGCGCAGAAGTTGCTCTCACGGGCGCGGTCGGTGGGGCGGTGCGGGTCGCCGTCGGCGTAGGCGGCGTACCAGGAGCCGTCGGGCAGTTGGTGGCGGGCCAGCCACCGGTAGGCAGCCGCGGCCCGTTCGTGCTCGCCTGCCGTGTCCAGGGCCATCGCGGCCTCGACGTGGTCCCAGGGGTCGAGGTGGTGTCCGGCGAACCAGGGGATGGCCCCGTCGGCACGTTGTTCGGCGGCGATGCCGGCGACGGTCTGCGCGGCCTGCCCGGCGGTGAGAACGCCCGGCAGCGCCAGGCGTTCGGTGCGTCCGGGGGTCGTCACGCCGTCGTCCCGACGCCGGCCGGCAGGTGCGGCTTGGTGGCGTAGGCGACGAAGCTCTTGCCGATGAGCGGGTCGAGGGCACGCTCGGCGAGCCGGGTGGCGAGCGGCTTCTTGACGATGTCCCACACCAGCAGCTTGTGGTAGGCGCGCACCGGCAGCGCTGCCTCGTCGCCGTCCCGGTGCACTCCGAACGCGCACTTGAGCCACCAGTAGGGCGCGTGCAGCCCGTGTGCGTGGTGACTGCCGTAGGGACGCAGGCCCGCTTCGCGCATCCTGGCGAGGAGTTCGTGGGCGCGGTAGATGCGGATGTGGCCGCCTTCGACCTCGTGGTAGGCGTCGCTGAGCGCCCAGCAGACGCGTTCGGGCCCGTAGCGGGGCACGGTGACGGCGATCCGCCCGCCGGGCCGCAGCACGCGGACCATCTCGGCCAGCACGCCCTTGTCGTCGGGGATGTGCTCCATGACCTCGGAGATGATGACGACGTCGAAGCTGTCGTCGGGGAAGGGCAGCGCCAGGGCGTCGCCCTCCATCGCGGTGGCGGTGGCCCCGGTCGGCGCCTCGCCGGCCTCGTCCATGGCGGCGAACCACTTGGCGACCTCGCGGATCTCCTCCGCGTTGCGGTCGAGGGCGACGACGCGTGCGCCGCGCCGGTAGCACTCGAAGGCGTGCCGCCCGGCCCCGCATCCCAGGTCCAGGACGCGGTCGCCCGGAGCGAGCGGGAAGCGGGAGAAGTCAACGGTCAGCACGGGGGCCTCTGCTTTCGTACGGCGGTCGGTGCGCGCCGGTGGGCTGCGCGGGCGGCTGGCGGATCAGCGGCTCCCGCCGGCCTCGGCGGCGGAGGCGAGGCGCCGTTCGGCCGGCACCGGGGCGGGGGCCGGGGTGCCGGTGTGCGGGCGGACGGACGGCGGCGTCCCGCCGGCGGCACCGGTCCGGGCGGCCAGGGCGGCGCGGTAGTGGGCGACCGTGCCGCGTGCGGCCTGCTCCCAGGTGAACTTCCGCAGCACGCGGGCGCGTCCGGCTGCGCCCAGCCGGGCGCGCAGTGCCGGGTCGTCCAGGGCGCGGCCCAGGGCGGCCGCCAGGGCGCCCGGGTCGCCGGGCGGTACGGCCAGGCACGTCTCGCCGTCCGGGCCGGCGACCTCGGGGACGGCGCCGCCGGTGGTGGCCACCAGCGGGGTGCCGGTCGCCATGGCCTCGGCGGCCGGCAGCGAGAAGCCTTCGTAGAGGGACGGCACGCACGCGACCTGCGCGCTGCGCACCAGGTCGGCGAGTTCGGCGTCGCTGACGCCCTTGACGAACTCGACGGCGTCCCGCAGCCCGTGGCGGGCCAGGGCGTCGGCGACCGGGCCCTTCTCGGGGCGGTTGCCGACGACGACGAGGTGCGCGCCGGGCCGGGTGGCCCGCACGGCGGCCAGCGCGTCGACGAGGTGCACCAGCCCCTTGAGCGGCACGTCCGCGCTGGAGGTCGTCACGATGCGTCCGGGCACCTCGGGCACCGAAGGGTCGGGCGAGAACCGCTCGGTGTCGGCGCCGATGTGCACCACGTGCACCCGTTCCTCGCGGACGCCGAGGTGCGCGACGATCTCCTGCCGCGAGGTGCCGGAGACGGTCAGCACCGACGGCAGCCGCCGCGCGACGCGCTTCTGCATGCGGGTGAAGCCGTACCAGCGGCGCACGGACATCCGGCGCCGCCGGGTGGGCGCGGCGTCCAGCTCGAGTTGCCGGTCGACGGTGATGGGATGGTGGATCGTGGTCACCAGCGGCAGCCCGACGGCCCGCTGCAGGCCCGACAGGCCGTAGCCGAGGGTCTGGTTGTCGTGGACGACGTCGAACTCGCCGTGGCGGGCCGCCAGGTGGCGCCGGGCGCGCAGCGAGAACGTCAGCGGTTCGGGGAAGCCGCCGGTCCACATCGTGCCGACCTCGAGCAGGTCGATCCAGTCGCGGAACTCCGCCGGGCGCGGCGTGCGGAACGGGTCGGGCTCCCGGTACAGGTCGAGGCTGGGCAGTTCGGTGAGGGTGACGCCCTCGTCGAGGACGGGGTAGGGCTGCGCGCCGATCACCTCGACGTGGTGGCCGAGCCGGGCCAGCTCCCGGGACAGATGCCGGACGTAGACGCCCTGGCCGCCGCAGAACGGGTTGCCCTTGTAGGTCAGGAGCGCGATGCGCAACGGCCGCTCGCCGCCGCCTGCGGCCTCTGCGGTCACTCACGGCCCCCTTCGTCGCTGCGCTGTGTCGCCGGAGCGTATCCGTCCGTACACAACTGGAACAAGTTTCCACAACGGTCCGCCGGAACTGCCGCGGCGGCCCGGGACGCCTCAGATTACCGGCCAGTCACCTGTGGGCCGACGGCGGTCCGGGTGATTCGCGCCACCTCTCCCGCACGACCGTGCGAAGCCCCGTGGGAGTGACCGAAAGGCACGGTTAGAGTGGACGCACAAGTGAACGTCTCCTTCCGGGGGAAGCCGGTGTGAATCCGGCGCTGACCCGCAACCGTGAACGTCCTGGCGCGACCTGGACGTGAGCCGGAGCACCCGTGGCGGAGACGCAGGCTCTTTGGGCTACGTCGAGGTATGCGGGCCGAGCCGGGTGCCGGGCGCGGTCGAGTCCGCGGGTGCGGCGGCCGTGCACGGCTGCGCGCCGCTCACCGAAAGGCACCCGCCATGTCCCTGCGCCGCAGCGCAGCGCTTCTCGCCGTCTCCGCCGCGCTCTGCGCGGTCACGGCCCCCGCCGCCGTCGCCGCTCCGGCCGCGGACGACGACCTGTACGGCACGAGCGACCCCACCTACGACGGCGTGTGGCGCCAGTCCCTGGCGCTGCTGGCGCAGGACACCGCGGGCGTGACCCCGTCGAAGAAGGCCGTGCACTGGCTGACGCAGCAGCAGTGCGACGACGGCGCCTTCCCCGCCTACCGCGCGAAGACCGCAGGCGACTGCGGCAAGAAGGCCGCGCCGAACACGAACGCCACCGGGATCGCCGTGCAGGCACTGGTCGCGCTGGGCGGTCACGACGCGGAGGTCCGCAAGGCGGTGCACTGGCTGAAGTCCGTGCAGAACGACGACGGCGGCTGGGGTTACACCGCCGGCGCCCCTTCCGACGCCAACTCGGTCTCGCTGGTGATCGGCTCGCTGGCCGCCGCGGGCGAGAAGCCGGCGCAGACCACCGGCGAGGACGGTGCCACTCCCTACGACGCGCTGCTCGGTTTCCGGCTGGGCTGTGACGCGAAGCCGGACGCGCGCGGCGCGTTCGCCTACCAGCCCGACAAGGAGGGCAAGCTCGCGCCGAACGCGGACGCCACGGCGGCGGCCGCGCTGGGCGGCGTCGGCAAGGGTGCCGTCGTCGCCCCGGGCGCCGCCCCGAAGGCCGGGCCGGCCACTCCGCCGGCGTGCGGCTCGGACGCGAAGGGCGACGAGGTCACCCCGAAGCAGGCCGCGGAGGGCGGCGCCGCCTATCTGACGGCCGTGCTGAAGGCCAACGGCCACCACCTGCAGTCCGTGATGCCCGGCGCCAAGGACCAGCCGGACTGGAGCAACACCGCCGACGCCGTCGTCGCGCTCGCGGCCGGCGGCCACGACAAGGCCGCCGAAGCCTCCCTGGGCTGGCTGCAGAAGCACGTCGGCGAGTGGGACAAGGCGAAGGCCGACCCGGCCGCCCTGTCGCAGCTGGTCCTGGCCGCGCACGCGACGGGCGCCGACCCGCGCGACTTCGGCGGCGTGAACCTGATCAAGCGGCTGAACGCGACCGGCCCGAAGCCGTCCGCCGTCGCACACACCGCGAAGATCAGCCGGATCAGGAGCGTCACCATGATCACCGGCCGCATCAGCGGCAGGGTGATGTGGATGAAGCTCTGCAGCGAGGACGCGCCGTCGACGCGCGCCGCCTCGTAGGGCTCGCGCGGCAGCGCCGACAGGCCGGCGAGCAGCAGCACGATCATGAACGACACTTGGTGCCAGATATCGACCATGACGATGGTCCACAGCGCGATCTTGGTGTCCCCCAGCCAGTTCACCGCGTCGAGGCCGACGAGGCTCAGCAGGTAGTTCACGATGCCCAGCGTCGGGTGCAGGAACATCCGCCAGATCAACCCGACGATGACCGGGTTCATCAGCAGCGGACAGAGCAGGATCGCGTAGTAGATCGGCTTGCCGTGCTTGACCTCGTTGAGCATGAGCGCGACGAGGAAGCCGAGGGAGAATTCGAGCAGCACCACCGCCAGGACGAAGAACGCGGTGAGCGCCATGGAATGGCGGAACTCGGGGTCCGCCAGCGCCTTCACGTAGTTCTCGAGGCCAACGAAGAAATCGTAGCCGGGGCTGATCAGGGTGTAGTCGTAGAGGCTGGTAT
>DASSBO010000159.1:0-7210 GCA_035698655.1 Streptomyces sp. | reverse complement strand
TCCCGCAACCGGGCCGGCGGCGTGCGGGCGGCCGGCGGCTTCACCGCCATCACGCCGTCCGGCGCCCCGGTCGAGGAGCTTGTACCGGACGCCGGGACGCCGCCCACGCCCGGCGGCGCCCTCGACGACCTGGCCGACGCCGTGGAGACCGGTGCGGCCCGCAACGGCGAGGCCGTGCTCGTCGTGCCCGACGGCGACCGGCTCGTCATCCTCGCCGCCGACGGGGGCGCCGCCGTCGCCGTCTGCGCCCAGCACGCCGCCCGCACCGCCGAGGGCGGATCCGCCCGGGAGCGGCATGCCGACGAGCCGCTTGTCATCGGCGTCTCCGCGCCCGCCGGGCTGCCCGCCGTGGCCGTCGCCTTCAAGCAGGCCGACCAGGCGCTGTCCGTCGCCCGGCGCCGCGGCGCGATACTCGTCGAACACGAGGACGTCGCCGCGGGCTCCGTGCTGGAACTCTTGGCCGACGACGCCGTCCGCGCCTTCGCCGACGGCCTGCTGCGCAAACTCCGCGAGCACGACGCGCACGGCCGCGGCGACCTCGTCGCCTCGCTGCGCGCCTGGCTGTCCCGGCACGGCCAGTGGGACGCGGCCGCCGCCGACCTGGGCGTCCACCGGCACACCCTGCGCTACCGCATGCGGCGCGTCGAGGAGATCCTCGGTCGCTCCCTGGACGATCCCGACGTGCGGATGGAGCTGTGGCTCGCCCTGAAAGCGACCGGCTGAGCCCGCAGCCTCGCCAAAGCGGTGCACCGGATCCCCCGACTGTGCCGAGTCGGACAATCAACGAACCGGCGCGCGCCCCCTACCGTGGGCTGCACAGCACTCACTCCACTTCGGAAGGGCCGGGATCACTGTGCCAGTCACGAATGCCACTTCCCCGTTCTGGCTCGCCGGCCGGCAGGCCACCGGCGAGGACACCCTCACTGTCACCTCCCCGTGGGACGGCAGGGTCGTCGGCGCGGTGAGCGTGCCCACCGACGAGCAGGTCGAGGAGGCCGTGGCCGCCGCGACCTCCGTCGCCGCCGAGTTCGCCGCCACGCCCGCGCACGTGCGAGCCGCCGCGCTGGACCACATGTGCGCACGGGTCACCGAGCGCGCCGACGAGATCGCGAAGCTCATCTCGGCCGAGAACGGCAAGCCCATGACGTGGGCGCGCGGCGAGGTGGGCCGGTGCATCTCCGTCTTCCGGCTCGCCGCCGAGGAGGCCCGCCGCTTCAACGGCGGCCGCGCCCAGCGGCTCGACACCGACGCGGGCGGCGCCGGCCGGCTCGCCTACACCCGCCGCTTCCCGCTCGGCCCGGTGCTGGGCATCGCACCCTTCAACTTCCCGCTGAACCTGTGCGCCCACAAGGTCGCGCCGGCCATCGCGGTGGGTGCCCCGATCATCCTCAAGCCGGCCCCGGCGACGCCGCTGTCCGCGATCCTGCTCGGCGAGCTGCTCGCGGAGACGGACCTGCCGGCCGGTTCCTGGAGCGTGCTGCCCGTCCCCAACGAGAAGATGCCGTCGCTGGTGCAGGACGAGCGGCTGCCGATCATCTCCTTCACCGGCTCCGCGCCGGTGGGCTGGTCCATCCTGGAGTCCGTGCCGCGCAAGCGCGTCACCCTCGAGCTGGGCGGCAACGGCGCCGCGCTCGTACTGGGCGACTACTCCTCCGAGGCCGACCTGGACCACGCGGCCCAGCGCATCGCGACCTTCTCCAACGACCAGGGCGGCCAGTCCTGTATCTCGGTGCAGCGCGTCATCGCCGACGCCTCGGTGCACGACCGGCTGGTCCCCAAGGTCGTCGCGGCCGTCGAGGCGCTGGCCACCGGCGACCCGTCCGACGAGGCCACGGACGTGGGCCCGCTGGTCAGCGAGGACGCGGCCAAGCGCGTCGAGTCCTGGGTCGAGGAGGCCGTCTCCCGCGGCGCGAAGGTGCTCACCGGCGGCAAGCGCGAGGACGCCACCTACGCGCCGACCGTCCTGGCGGACGTCCCCGCCGACACGCAGATCGGCTGCGAGGAGGTCTTCGGGCCGGTCATGTCCTTCGTGAAGGTCGACGGCGAGGAGGAGGCCTTCGCCGCCGCCAACGACTCCAAGTACGGCCTGCAGGCCGGCGTCTTCACCCACGACGTGCAGGTCGCCTTCCGCGCCCACCGGGCGCTGGAGGTCGGCGGCGTGGTCGTCGGCGACGTGCCCTCCTACCGCGCGGACCAGATGCCCTACGGCGGCGCCAAGGAGTCCGGCGTCGGCCGTGAGGGCGTGGAGTTCGCGATGGAGGACTACACCTACGAGCGCGTCATGGTCCTCACCGGCCTCGAACTCTGACCTGCCCGGCCCTGCGCCGCCGGTTCCCCGGACGGCGCAGGGCCCGGTACGGATCGCCGATCCCGGGTACATACGCAGCAGTAGTACGCGGCGGTAGGCGAGAGTGCGAGGTGAGCGAGCGTCATGACCGTGACCGAGCGTGAGGCCCGAGAGGTCGCCGAGGCGGCGCGCGAACAGGACTGGCACAAGCCGAGCTTCGCCAAGGAGCTGTTCCTCGGACGGTTCCGGCTGGACCTGATCCATCCGTACCCCGAGCCCGACCCGGACGAGGTGCGGCGAGGCGAGGACTTCCTCGGCAAGCTCCGCGAGTTCTGCGAGACGAGCATCGACGGCCCGCTGATCGAGCGAACCTCCCGCATCCCCGACGAGGTGATCGCCGGGCTGAAGGACCTCGGCGCGCTCGGCATGAAGGTCGGCACCGAGTACGGCGGCCTGGGACTGACCCAGGTGTACTACAACAAGGCACTCGCCCTGGCCGGCTCCGCCAGCCCGGCCGTCGGCGCCCTGCTCTCGGCCCACCAGTCGATCGGCGTCCCGCAGCCGCTGAAGCTGTTCGGCAGCCAGGAACAGAAGGACGCCTTCCTGCCGCGCTGCGCGCGCACCGACATCTCCGCCTTCCTGCTCACCGAGCCGGACGTCGGCTCCGACCCGGCCCGGCTGGCCACGACGGCCGTCCCGGACGGCGACGACTACGTGCTGGACGGCGTCAAGCTGTGGACGACCAACGGGGTGGTCGCCGACCTGCTCGTCGTGATGGCCCGGGTGCCGAAGTCCGAGGGACACCGGGGCGGTATCAGCGCCTTCGTCGTCGAGGCGGACTCCGAGGGCATCACCGTGGAGAACCGCAACGCCTTCATGGGCCTGCGCGGCATCGAGAACGGCGTCACCCGCTTCCACCAGGTCCGCGTCCCGGCGGCCAACCGCATCGGGAAGGAGGGCGCCGGGCTCAAGATCGCCCTGACGACGCTGAACACCGGCCGGCTCTCGCTGCCCGCGACGTGTGTCGGCAGCGGCAAGTGGTGCCTGAAGGTCGCCCGCGAGTGGTCAGAGGCACGTGTGCAGTGGGGCAAGCCCGTCGCCAAGCACGAGGCCGTCGGTTCGAAGATGTCCTTCATCGCGGCGACGACGTTCGCGCTGGAGGCCATGGTCGACCTGTCGTCACAGATGGCCGACGAGGACCGCAACGACATCCGCATCGAGGCGGCACTGGCCAAGCTGTTCGGCAGCGAGATGGGCTGGAAGATGGCCGACGAGCTCGTGCAGATCCGCGGCGGCCGCGGCTACGAGACGGCCGAGTCGCTGGCGGCGCGCGGCGAACGCGGGGTGCCGGCCGAGCAGTTGCTGCGCGACATGCGCATCAACCGCATCTTCGAGGGCTCCACTGAGATCATGCACCTGCTCATCGCCCGCGAGGCGGTCGACGCGCATCTCTCGGTCGCCGGCGACCTCATCGACCCGGAGAAGTCCCTCGCCGACAAGCGCAAGGCGGCGCTCGCGGCGGGCGGCTTCTACGCCCGCTGGCTGCCCGGGCTGGTCGCGGGCCCCGGCCGGCTGCCCCGCTCCTTCGGTGAGTTCGGCACCCTGGCCCCGCACCTGCGCTACGTCGAACGCACGGCCCGCAAGCTGGCCCGCTCGACCTTCTACGCGATGTCGCGCTGGCAGGGGAAGATGGAGACCAAGCAGGGCTTCCTCGGCCGCATCGTCGACATCGGCGCCGAGCTCTTCGCGATGAGCGCGGCCTGCGTCCGCGCCGCCCGGCTCGGCCGCGACGACGCGCAGGGCCGCGCGGCCCACCAGCTGGCCGACGCCTTCTGCCGCCAGTCCCGCATCCGCGTGGACGAGCTGTTCGGCCGGCTGTGGACCAACACCGACGACCTGGACCGCTCGGTGGTGCGCGGAATCCTGTCCGGCTCCTACGAGTGGCTGGAGGAGGGCGTCGTGGACGCCTCGACGGACGGGCCGTGGATCGCCGAGGCGAAGCCGGGCCCGTCCGAGAAGGAGAATGTCCACCGCCCCATCCGCTGACGGCCGTCCGTCATCCGGGGAGCCGGCGCACCTTGACCGTGTTGTTGCGGCGGGTCGCCGGCTCCTCGCCGCCGTGGGCGTGGCCCGGATCGTCGTGCTCCTCGCTGCGCAGCACCTCCCAGCCGGCCGGCGGCAGGTCGAGCGCGTCGAGGGTCTCCTGCGGCGTGGGCATGATGAGGTCGGCCGGCGGCCCGCACGGGCCGGCCTCGGCGTGGCTCACGATCAGCAGCACGCCGCCCGGGGCGACAGCCGCCGCCGCGCGCCGCAGGATCGCCTCCCGCGGCATGTCACCGCGCGAGTGCAGAAAGAACACCGAGACCAGGTCGTAGGAGCCCTCGGGGAACGAGGTGCTCAGGTCGTGGTGCCGGAAGTCGGTCCGGTCGGCCACGCCGGCCGACTCGGCGTGCTCGGCCGCACGGGCGAGCGCCACGCGGGAGATGTCCGTCCCCACCACCTGCCAGCCCCGCTGCGCCAGCCAGATGACGTCGGCGCCCTCGCCGCAGCCCAGATCCAGCGCCAGCCCGGGCGCCAGATCGTCCGCCTCCCGCACCAGCGCCGCGTTGGGGCGGCCGCTCCACACCCGCTCACTCTCCCCGTACCGGGCGTCCCAGGAGGCCTCGAGACCTTCGGCGTCGTCACTCATCGGCGGCTGCTCCTTCGTGTGCGTCGTTGCGGACATGGTGTCAGCTCGTCGCGTCCCCGCGGCCGACCGCGCCTTGACAAGGTCTATTCGCTCAGAGAATAGTATCGATCATGTCGACCGCAGCGCACGTCCTGCTCGCCCTGCTCGCCGCAGGGCCGCTTCACGGCTACGACCTGAAGAAGGCGCACGACCAGCGCTTCCCCCAGGCCAAGCCGCTCGCTTTCGGGCAGGTGTACGCGACGCTGGGGCGCCTCGAGCGGGACGCGCTCATCGAGCAGGCCGGCCAGAGCCGGGAAGGGGGGCCCGACCGGACCCGGTTCGCACTCACCGAGGCCGGGCGCACCGCGCTCGCCGACTGGATGAGCCGGACCGAGTCGCCCGCGCCGTACGTGGCCAGCACGCTGCTGGCCAAGGTCGTCGTCGCGCTGCTGGTCGCCGACACCGACCAGGCGCGCGACTACCTCGTCGCCCAGCGCGCGGCGCACACCGCCCGGCTGCGCGAGCTCACCGCCGTCAAGACCCACCCGGAGTCCACGCTCGGCGACGTGATCGCCGCGGACTTCGCCATCGTCCATCTCGACGCCGACCTGCGCTGGCTGCAGACCACGCTGGGCCGCGTCGCCGACCTGCACCGGGAGGTGCACGCATGACGCTCCTACAGGCGCGTGACGTGGTCAGATCCTACGGCCGGACGCCCGCGCTGCGCGGCGTGACGCTGGAGGTCGCCGAGGGGGAGGTCCTCGCCGTCACCGGCCCCAGCGGCAGCGGCAAGTCCACGCTGCTGCACTGCCTGGCCGGCATCATCCGCCCCGAATCCGGCGAGGTGACCTACGCCGGGCGCCGCATCGACGCCCTCTCCGAGACCGAACGCTCCCGCCTGCGCCGCAGCGACTTCGGCGTGCTGTTCCAGTTCGGGCAGCTGGTCGGCGAGCTCTCGGCGGCCGAGAACGTGGCGCTGCCACTGCTGCTCGGTGGACGGACGCGCGGCGAGGCGCACGCCGTCGCGATGGACGAACTCGAACGGCTCGGCGTCGCGGACGTCGCCGACGCACGCCCCGGCGAGACGTCCGGCGGCCAGCAGCAGCGCATCGCCGCCGCCCGCGCACTGGTCACGAAGCCGAAGGTGCTGTTCGCCGACGAGCCCACCGGCGCGCTGGACGCGCTCAGCGGCGAACACCTGCTCGGCGAACTGGTGCAGTCCGTGCGCAAGGACGGCATGACGGTCGTCCTCGTCACGCACGAGCCGTCCGTCGCCGCCTACGCGGACCGCGAGGTCGTGCTGCGGGACGGCACCGTGGACTCCACCGGCCTCGGCGCCGACCGGCTGGGAGCCCGCCCGTGACGGCGTCCGCGGCGGCGACCGCCGCCCGCACCGCACCACGGGCGGCGTCCGCCGGCCCCGGCATGCGCCCCGGCGTCCTCTTCCGCCTCGCACGGGCCGGCACCCGCACGGACACCCTCCGCGCGGTGCTCACCGCCCTCAGCGCGGCGCTGGCGACGCTCGCCCTGCTGGCGGCCGTCACGGTGCTCGCCATCAGCCACCCGATGCTGGGCGGCCACGAGGCGCGGTACACCAGCGCGCTGCTGCGCGACGCCGGCCTGCGGCCGGGCGTGGCACTCACCCTGTTGCTCCTGACGATCCCCGTCCTCGCGCTGGCGGGCCAGTGCGCCCGCCTGGGCGGCCCCGCCCGCGACCGCAGGCTGGCCGCCGTCCGACTGGCGGGCGGCACGCCACGGCAGGCCGTCGCGCTGGCGGCGGCGGAGACCGGAACCGCCGCGCTCCTCGGGTCGGTGGCCGGCCTGGCCGCCTACCTGGTCGCGCGAGCGCTGCTGGACGACCCCGGCCGCCGCGGCGTCCGGCCGCTGCCGACGGACGTCCTCCCGCCGGTCGTCGTCCTGATCCTGATCGTCGTCGCGGTCCCGGTGATGGCGGCGCTGGCCACGGTACTGCTGCTGCGCGGCGTCGTCGTCACTCCGCTGGGCGTCTCGCGGCGTGTGCGCCCACAGCGTGCGCCCCGCCCGTGGCCGGCGGTGCTGCTCGCCCTCGGCGTCGCGGGCGCGGCCGGCGGTACGGCGCTGGCCAGGGCGGAACTGGTGCCGAGGCTGCTGCTGATGCCGATCGCGATGATCAGCGTGCTGTTCCCTAACGCTTGAGGTAACCGGCGCAACCCGCGCAGCGGGTTTGCGTCCGGTTGACCGAATAGTTAGACAGCCGCCAACTTGAGTTTGCTGAC
>DASSBO010000158.1:0-4275 GCA_035698655.1 Streptomyces sp. | reverse complement strand
GCGCGGACGACCTTCTCCGTGAGCCGGCCGTAGAAGGCGGCCGCCGCCTCGGTGCAGGCGGGGGTGAGGCCGCCGAGGACCTGGGGGGTGGCGGAGTGGTCCCAGCGGCGGTTGCCGGGGTCGAGGCGGCTGGGGGCGTAGGCGAGGTGGAAGTCGCGGCCCGCGCGCAGCCCGGAGCCGTCCTCGAGCAGCGGCCGCAGCACCTCCTCCGTGCTGCCCGGGTACACGGCGGACTCGACGACGACCGTGGTGCGCGGCCGCAGGACGCCGGCCAGGGTGCGGGTGGCGGCCCGCACGGGCTCCAGGTCGAGGGCGCGGTCCGGGCCGAGCGGGGTGTCGGCGCAGATCACGGCGGTGCGGACGCGGCCCAGCTCGTCCGCGTCGCAGGTGGCGCGGAACCCGCCGGCGAGCATCCGGCGCAGCGCCGGGGCGGTCAGCGAGCCGTCGGCGGGCGGGCGCCCGGCGGTCAGGTCGGTGACGGTGCGCGGGTCGGTGTCGTAGCCGACGGTGCCGATGCCGGCGGCGACGGCGGCCTGTGCGAGTGGAAGACCCGAATGGCCCAGGCCGATGACGGCGAGATCTGCGGGCATGGTGACGGTCATCCTTCCCCGGCGGTGACGCGGGCAGTGGCGAAAAGCGCGCTGTCAGGTTAAGCGGCAATATGACCGTTATGCGGGAGGCGGGCGGGTGCGGGCGTGCGCGCCCGGCCGGAATCGGGGAAATGGGGGACCATCGAGACGGGTACGCAACTATCCGCGGGTGACGACGACCACGGGAGGCAGCGTGAGGACAGCGACACTCGGGCCGGAGCAGCGCGCCGAGGCCCTGGCGAAGATGGCCGAGCACGAGCTGGACGTGCTGGTCGTCGGCGGTGGTGTGGTCGGCGCGGGCACCGCGCTGGACGCTGCGACGCGCGGCTTGTCCACCGGCATCATCGAGGCCCGCGACTGGGCCTCCGGCACCTCGAGCCGGTCGAGCAAACTGATCCACGGCGGTCTGCGCTACCTGGAGATGCTCGACTTCGCTCTGGTCCGCGAGGCGCTGAAGGAGCGCGGCCTGCTGCTGGAGCGGCTCGCGCCGCACCTGGTGCGCCCGGTGCCGTTCCTGTACCCGCTGCAGCACAAGGGCTGGGAGCGGCTGTACGCCGGCTCGGGTGTGGCGATGTACGACGCGATGTCCCTCTCGTCCGGCCACGGCCGCGGCCTGCCCGCGCACCGGCACCTCTCCCGCCGCGGCGCCCTGCGCGTGGCTCCCGCGCTGAAGCGGGACGCGTTGGTCGGCGCGCTGCAGTACTACGACGCGCAGGTCGACGACGCCCGCTTCGTCGCCACGCTGGTCCGCACCGCCGCCGCGTACGGGACGCTCGCCGCGAACCGGGCCCGCGTCGTGGGCTTTCTCCGGGAGGGTGAACGGGTGGTGGGCGCCCGGGTGGAGGACCTGGAGCTGGGCGGCGAGTTCGAGGTGCGCGCCAAGCAGGTCGTCAACGCGACGGGCGTGTGGACGGACGACACCCAGCAGATGATCGCCGAGCGCGGCCAGTTCCACGTGCGGGCGTCCAAGGGCATCCACCTGGTCGTGCCGAAGGACCGCATCAACTCCACGACCGGGCTGATCCTGCGCACCGAGAAGAGCGTCCTGTTCGTCATCCCGTGGGGCCGGCACTGGATCGTGGGGACGACGGACACCGACTGGGACCTGGACAAGGCACACCCGGCCGCGTCCAGCGCGGACATCGACTACCTGCTGGAGCACGTCAACTCGGTGCTGTCCGTGCCGCTCACCCGCGACGACGTGCAGGGCGTGTACGCCGGCCTGCGGCCGTTGCTGGCAGGGGAGTCGGACGCCACGAGCAAGCTGTCGCGTGAGCACACGGTCGCGCACCCGGTGCCCGGCCTGGTCGTCATCGCGGGCGGCAAGTACACGACGTACCGGGTGATGGCGAAGGACGCCGTCGACGAGGCGGTGCACGGGCTGGACATGCGGGTCGCCGACTGCTGCACGGAACAGGTCCGCCTGGCGGGCGCGGAGGGCTACCACGCGCTGTGGAACGCGCGGGCGCGCATCGCGGAGCATACCGGGCTGCACGTGGTGCGCGTGGAGCATCTGCTGGGCCGGTACGGCTCGCTGGCGCAGGAGGTGCTCGACCTCGTCGCCGCCGACCCGGAGTTGGGCCGCCCGCTGCCGGCCGCCGACGACTACCTGCGGGCTGAGATCGTCTACGCCTGCACCCACGAAGGCGCCCGGCACCTGGAGGACGTGCTCACCCGCCGCACCCGCATCTCGCTGGAGACGTTCGACCGCGGCACGCGCAGCGCCCGCGAGTGCGCGGAGCTGATGGCGAAGGTGCTCGGCTGGGAGGAGAGCCAGGTCGAGCGGGAGGTCGAGCACTACGAGAAGCGGGTCGAGGCCGAACGGGAGTCCCAGCGCCAGCCCGACGACCTCACGGCGGACGCCGCCCGCCTCGGCGCCCGGGACATCGTTCCCCTCTGACAGCCCCTTGGGAGGCCTACCCAGTACGCGAGTTGCCCCCGACGTACGTCACAATGAGGTCTCGTCGGGTTTGCTGCCCGGCTGCGGACTGCTGAGGGGACGGCAAGGGGATAAATGGGCCAGGACGTGGAGGACGGACGGCTGGTCGGCGGCCGCTACCGGCTCGAGGGAGTGCTGGGCCGCGGCGGCATGGGAACCGTCTGGCGGGGTCGTGACGAGACCCTCGGCCGCACGGTCGCGGTCAAGGAACTCCGCTTCCCGAACAGCATCGACGACGACGAGAAGCAGCGCCTGATCACCCGGACCCTGCGCGAGGCGAAGGCCATCGCACGGGTCCGCAGCGAGAGCGCCGTCACCGTGTTCGACGTCGTCGACGAGGACGACCGGCCGTGGATCGTCATGGAGCTCGTCGAGGGCCGCTCCCTGGCCGACCAGCTGCGTGCCGACGGCCCGTTGGGGCCGCGGCGGGCGGCGGAGGTGGGCCTCGCGGTGCTGGGCGTGCTGCGCGCCGCGCACCGGCAGGGCATCCTGCACCGCGACGTCAAGCCGTCCAACGTGCTGCTGGAGGAGGGCACCGACCGGGTCGTGCTGACCGACTTCGGCATCGCCAAGGTCGAGGGCGACCCGTCCATCACCTCCACCGGCATGCTCGTCGGCGCGCCGTCCTACATCTCGCCCGAACGGGCACGCGGCAAGCCGCCCGGCCCGCCCGCCGACATGTGGTCCCTGGGCGCGCTGCTGTACGCGGCGGTCGAGGGGCGGCCGCCGTACGACAAGAAGTCGGCCATCGGCACCCTGACGGCCGTCATGACCGAGCCGGTGCCGCCGCCGGAGCACGCCGGGCGACTGACCGAGGTCATCCTCGGGCTGCTGCGGAAGGACCCGGACGAGCGGCTCGACGTCGACGGCGCGCGGGGGCTGCTCGAGGCCGTCCTCGCCGCCCCCGACGACGACGTGGCCGAAGTGCCGGACGCGACGCGGACGGTGGCGATACCGCCGGCACCGGCTGCCGAGGAGGAGAAGGCAGCCGCCCCGGCGGCAGCCGGACCGGCCGATGCAGCGAGCGCTGCCGGCGCCCTCCGCGGCGCGAAGGCGGAACGCGTACGTGCCGCGCTGCAGTCCGTGCGCAACGCGGCCGCGAGCGGCCAAACCGAACCGGCCGGCGCCGAGAAGACCGGGCCGATGCCCGCCCGCCGTGCACCGGTCGCCTTGCGGGACCTGACCTCCCGCAGCGCCATGGCCGTCACGGCGGCCGTCGTCGCGCTGCTCGTCGTCGTCGGCACGATCGTCGCCTTCGCCTCGAACGGCGGTGACGACCGGAACGGCGGCAGCCCCTCCGACAGCAGCACGCACGGCGGCACCGGCCAGGAAACCGGGGGCGACGACAGCGCGAAGAACGGCGGCCAGGGCGCCTCTCAGACGCCCACGGACGCCACCGACGGCGACGGCAAGGGAAACGGTCCCGGAAAGGGCGACGACGCCAAGAACGGCCACGGCAAGGGCAAGAAGAAGGGCAAGAAGAAGGAGAAGGGCGGCGCCAAGGCGCTGCCCGACGGCTACCACAAGGTCACGGACGGCCGGTTCCACTTCTCACTCGCCATGCCCGAGGGCTTCAAGCGGGTCGGCATAGCGGGCAGCAACTCCGGCGGCATCTACGCGAAATCGGACGGCAGCTACCCGAGCATCCAGGTCGACTACACCTCCCACCCGACCGACGATGCGACCCAGGCCTGGCGGCAACTGGAGCCGGCCGTGCGCAGCAACAGCACCGGCTACCACCGGATC
>DASSBO010000157.1:0-4645 GCA_035698655.1 Streptomyces sp. | reverse complement strand
GTACCTCCAAGCTGGTCAAGGCGGCCCTGCACGGGACGCCCGTGATCGACGAGGCCGCGTTCAGCCAGTTGCTGCAGGACGTGGCCCCCGCGACCGGAGGCTGACCGCGACCGGGGTACCGTCGGTCGATGTGTACCGTTTCCTGTTGACCCGGCAGTGGGTGATCCTCACCCTCATCGGTCTCGTGCTCATCCCGGTGATGATCGAGCTGGGCATCTGGCAGCTGCACCGCCACGAGCAGCGGGCCGCGCAGAACGACCTGATCGTGCACAGCCTCCGGGCCGACCCGGTGCCGGTGGACCGGCTCACCGGCGTCGGGAGGGAACCCGACGAGGACGACCAGTTCCGCTCGGTCCGCGCGAGCGGGACCTACGACACCGGGCACGAGGTCGTCGTCCGGCAGCGCACGGCCGCCGACGGGCAGTCCATCGGCTACTTCGTCCTCACCCCGCTGATCCGCGACGACGGCACGGCCGTGCTCGTCAACCGGGGCTGGATCCCGGCCGGAGGGGATCTGACGCAGTTCCCCGACGTCCCCCCGGCCCCCGACGGGCGGGTCACGGTCACCGGCCGCATGATGCGCGACGAGACGACCGAGGCCAGCGGCATCCGGGACAAGCAGGGCATGCCGCCGCGCCAGGTCATGCTGATCAACAGCCACAAGCGGGCCAAAGTGCTCGACGAGCCGGTGCTCGGCGGCTACATCCAGCTGACCGACTCCTCCCCCGCGCCGAAGGGCGATCACCCGCAGCGGGTGCCGGAGCCGGATCACTCCGCCATCGGCCGGCACATCGCCTACACGGTGCAGTGGTGGCTGTTCGCTGCAGGCGTGCCGGTGGCCTGGCTGCTGCTGGTCCGCCGGGAGGTCCGGGACCGGGCCGCCGCGGCGGCGCAGGAGCCGGGCGAGCAGGAGTCGGCCGAGGAACCGGCGGACGAGGAGCCGGCGGAGGAAGAGTCGGCGGAGGAGAAGCGGGAGCCCGCCGCCACCGACGTGTCGGCCCGCGACTGACCGAGCCGGACCCGCCGTGCGTGCCGGTCATCCCACCCGGCAGACTGTGGCCATGGATCTGGGCTTGCAGGACCGCGTCTACGTCGTCACCGGCGCCACCCGGGGACTCGGCTTCGCCACCGCCGAACAGCTGGTGGCCGAGGGAGCCCGGGTGGTGGTCAGCGGCCGCACCGAGGAGGCGGTGTCCGCCGCGGTCGACCGGCTCGGCGGCGCGCAGGCCGCGGGTGTCGTCGCGGACAACGCCGACCCTGATGCCGCCGAACGGCTGATGGCGGCGGCCACCTCCCGCTTCGGCCGGTTCGACGGCATCCTGATCAGCGTCGGCGGCCCGCCCGCCGGCCCCGCCGGATCGATCACCGACGAGCAGTGGCGTTCCGCGTTCGAGTCGGTCTTCCTCGGGGCGGTCCGGCTGGCCCGTACCGCCGCCGGACGGCTGTCGGAGGGCGGCGTGATCGCCTTCGTGCTGTCCGGCTCGGTCCACGAACCGATCCCCGGGCTCACCGCCTCCAACGGCCTCCGCCCGGGGCTGGCCGGCTTCGCCAAGACCCTGGCGAACGAACTCGGCCCGCAGGGCGTGCGGGTGCTCGGCCTGCTCCCCGGCCGCATCGACACCGACCGGGTACGCGAACTCGACGGACTCGCCGACGACCCGGAGGCGGCCCGCGCGCGCAGTGCCGCCGCGATCCCGCTGCGCCGCTACGGGCGGCCGGAGGAGTTCGGCCGCACGGCCGCGTTCGTGCTCTCCCCCGCCGCGTCGTTCCTCACCGGCGTGATGCTCCCGGTCGACGGCGGCGCCCGGCACGGCTTCTGAGGGTTCCCTCTTTCAGGTGACGCGCTCGGCGCGGTGCCGCACCGCGCGGAGCCGCACCTCGGATGGCAGCGACTCCAGCCCGGCCGACGCGCGCGCGTGCTCGAGCACCTCCGTGCGCAGCTGCTCGACCGCCGGGCCGGGGTCCGCGTGCGGAGCGAGCAGCAGCGAGACGCGCGCCCGCGGAGCCGTGCGGCGGCCCCGCAGCCTGACCCGGGCCCGCTCGACGCCGTCCACCGTCTCCGCCTCGGCCGCGAACACGTTCTCCAGCGCTCGGCCGCGCAGCAGCGCGCCCTCCCCGTCCCCGCTGTCCACCAGCACCGCCCGCAGCCGGCGGCGGCGCAGCTGCGCGAGCAGCCACCACAGCAGCAGCACCACCAGGGCCGCGAGGCCGGCGATGAGGGTGGGCCACCACCAGTCCTCCGACCGGAAGGCGGTGCGCCGCCCGTCCGTGAGCAGCACGTCCTCCGGGCCGCTCCAGGGCCACCCGGAGCCCAGGTCGAAGCCCCACCGGCGCTGCAGGTCCGCGCCGCCGGCGAGGACGCCCAGCCCCAGGACGAGGAGTGCCAGCCCCGTCAGGCCCAGCAGGATCCGGTTCACGATCCGCAGCATCGCGCTCCCCACCTCACTTCTTCGGCTGCCGGCGCACGTGTACCGACAGCCGCGGCCGACGGGCCAGTCCGAGCCGGCCGACGGCCTCCCGCAGCGCCAGGTCCACGTCGGCGCGCACGTCCTCCAGCTCCCGGAAGTGGGCCTCCGTGCGGGCCTTGACCTTGCGTCGGGTGACCTTCACCCGTGCGGTGCGCACCCCGGAGACCTCCATGGCGCGGTCGCGCAGCACCAGCGCGGCCGCACCGCGGTCCAGGCCGGCGCGCAGCCGGTCGTCGGGGCGCCGCATCGGCAGCAGGCCGCGCAGGCCTGGCGTCACGGCCAGCAGGATCAGCCACAGGCCGAGGGCGGCTGCGACCGCCGCGCCGGTCAGGATCCACACGTCGTCCAGCGGCCGGGTCGCCAGTTCGTCGGCGACGGTACGGCGCCAGGCCATCGCACGGCGCCCGGCGCGCACGGACGCGATGTCGTAGAGCAGCAGCCCGATCCCGGCGAAGCCCACGAGCGCCACGATCCCGGCGGGCACCCGGCGCACGGACCAGAAGCGGCGCGTGCGCAGCCCGGGGCCCTCGTAGTCGGTCGCCCCCGCGGGCGCCGGCGGGCCCAGGCCGGCGGGCCCGCCCTTGTCGAGGGTCGGCAGCCGCCTGGTCGCTGCGCCGTCGGCGTCCTCCTGGCTCACCGCACCCTCCCCGGGCCGTCACCGTCGAGTTGTCCGGAGTGCAGCCGTTCCACTTCGACGGCCACGCCCGGCACTTCCATACCGGCAAGCTCCCATACGCGCAAGACCACCTGCCGCCGCACGGCGCCGCACTGGGCCCCGATGTCCGACGGATAGCCGAGTTCGAGTGCGATGCGGATCCGGGCCTCGCCCGGGCGGCCGGTGCGGGCCGAGCCGGCCCGCACATTGACGACGGCGTGCGGCACGGTCTTGCGGCCGCGCGGCACCGTGTGCGCCTCGGGGCCGCCGCGCAGCGCCTCGTAAGCGGCCTGCGCGGCGATCTTGGCGACCACGCGGTCGGCGATGTGCGTCGCACCGCGCCCGCCCGCCGGCACCGCCGGATCGGGCGGTGACGTCCTGGTGGCGGACACGGTCAGCGCATCCCGCGCCGGTCGTCGCCGCGGGAGCCGCCGCGCGACCGGAAGAAGTCCCCGGCGTCGAAGTCGCCCTCCAGGAATCGGCCGGCGACGTAACCGACGGCGCCCAGTGCCGCCACCAGGATGAAGGCGGCGAACCCGCCGAAGTATCCGGCGAAGCCCAGCGCCATACCGGCGATCAGGCCGATCGCGGCCATGCTCATCGAGTGCTCCTCCGCTCGTCGGGCCCGGCGCTGCAGACGGCGCCGGCTACTGCAGGCGGGGCCGGTCCGCTTCCTCGTCCTCGTCGTCCGGCTCGTCGGGCAGCTTCACGTCGCTGACCGCGATGTTGACCTCGACGACCTCGAGGCCGGTCATCCGCTCCACCGCGGAGATCACATTCTCACGCACCGCACGCGCCACGTCTGCGATCGAGACGCCGTATTCGACGACGATCTCCAGGTCGAGGGCGGTCTGCACCTCGCCGACCTCGGCCTTCACGCCGCGCATGGCGGACTTGCTGCCACCGGGAACCCGGTCGCGCATCGCGCCGAAGGTGCGGGCGAAGCCGCTGCCCATGGCGTGCACGCCGATCACGTCGCGGGCGGCCAGGCCGGCGATCTTCGCGACGACGCCGTCGGCGATGGTGGTCCGCCCGCGGTTCGCGGGCGTCTCCCCGGCGGCGCCGACGCCGAACGTCTTGTGTGTGCTCACCCCGGGCGCCTCCGCGACGGGGTCCGAACTCCTGCGCTGGGCCGCGTCGGTCATGTCCTGCACCCCTTTCCGAGAGTCGGAGCGCTGTGCCACTCCGCGTCGAGGTCCAGACTAAGCATCAGGTGTGCTCACGTCTCGTACACACGCTGCCGAACAGGTCAGAGGGACGAATGTCGATCGGAGGGAACGATGGCGGCAGACCGGTTGACGCAGGCCGTACGGCACCGGCTGGGCCTCGGGCGGCTGCTGCCGCTCGGCCCGGCCGAGGACGGCTGCTGGATCGCCGAGCAGGCCGCAGCCGGGCTGCTGCGCCGCTCCGTGGCCGGGGTGCCCGGGCTGCGGGTGGCCGCGTTGCGGATCGACGCCGGCGCCGCGGCGGAAGCGGTGCACAGCCCGGTACCGGCACCGCCGAGCGCGCTGCCGCACGGTCC
>DASSBO010000156.1:0-2216 GCA_035698655.1 Streptomyces sp. | reverse complement strand
AGCCGGGAGAAGACGGCATCGCCCTGATCATCACCAATGCAGCGTCGTTGTGGACACCTCCGGAACCAGGCAGGAACAAGACGCGAGACCACGACTTCCGCATCCACCAGGGCCGCACACTCGAAGGCACACTGCTGTGGGCCAAGGGCTCCTACACACCGAATACACGCGTCCTGCGCGGAACGTACCCGCTGGACTGGCAGCCGTACTCCGCGCAGCCCGGCACTGGTGGCGAGTTCAGGTACCTCGCGGCCTTCGTCACAGGGCCACGCGGGGTGAGGCGTGCCTAGGGTTTTTCGGGGCCGTCGGGAGGTAGTGGGCGTGGCCGTCGGCGTCCAGGTCGCAGCCGGCGTCCGGGATGACGCAGAACTCGTTGCCCTCCGGGTCCGACATGACGAGGAAGCCACTGTCCGCGTAGGCGTCGAGGCGGTGGCCGCCCAGGGCTTCGATGCGGGCGATCTCGGCGGCCGGGTCCGGGGACGAGACGTCGACGTGGACGCGGTTCTTGCCCGGTGTCGGGGTGGCGACCCGCTGGAAGCCGACGCCGGGGCCGTCCGCGCGTTCCAGGAACACGTACGGGCCGATCCGCGCGCCGACCGGCCGGTCGAGGAGTGCGGACCAGAACGCCGCCAGGCGTTCCGGGTCGTGGCTGTCGATGATCACGTCGGTGATGCGGAGCCGGTTCTCTGACATGTGCCGATGCTTCCAGACGATCCGGCGCGACAATGGCGACATGCGCATCCGAGCGGCACGCCGCGACGAGTTTCCCGTCCTCCAGGACATCGAGCTGGCCGCCGGGGCGGCGTTCCGGGACGTCGGCATGCCGGAGGTCGCCGGTGACGAGCCCTTCTCCGAGGCGGAGTTGGGCCGGTACGCCGACGCCGGACGGGCCTGGGTGGCCGTCGACGACGCGGACGTGCCCGTGGCGTACCTGGTGGCGGAGCCCGTCGACGGGAACCTGCACGTCGAGCAGGTGTCCGTCCACCCGCGGCACGCGCGGTGCGGCATCGGCCGCGAGCTGCTCGACCACCTCGCGCAGGTGGCGCGCACGGAACGCGCGCCCGCGCTCACGCTGACCACCTTCACCGAGGTGCCGTGGAACGCCCCCTACTACGTGCGCTGCGGCTTCCACCCCATGACGGACGGCATGGTCGGCCCTCAGCTGCGGGCCATCCGCAGCCGCGAGGCGGCGCACGGCCTGGACCGCTGGCCGCGCATCTGCATGCGCCGCCCGCTGTAAGCACGACGCAGGAGTCAGGCGGACCAGGCCTGGAGCAGGTCGGCAGGACCGTAGGCCGCGTCGACGCCCGTGCAGTCGATCCCGCTGCGTGAGACCGCTACCACGGGGACCGGTGCGTCGGTGAGCACCGCTCGGTGCCGGTACAGGGCCGCAAGGTCGTGGCGGTCGAAGGGCGAGTTCTCCAGCCACTTCACCGAGACGACGAAGAGCAACTCCTTGGCAACGGGCCGGCGGTCTGCCCCCACCAGATCGATCTCCACGTCGTTGGAGCGGGTCCAGTAGCCGCCGAGCGCCGGAGCACTCGGCAGTTGCGCGTCCGGGAGCAGCCTCGCCAGGGCCTCACGCACGAGCGGCTCCACCGCTCGTCCGCGCCAACTCGTCCAGTTGTCCCGGACACGCCGCAGAGTCAGGTCGCCCCGGCCGCGCTCGATCTCCTGCATGGCCGGTCCGAGGAGCTTGAGCCAGAACCGCAGGTAGGGGTCGTTCACACGGTAACGCCGTTCCTTGGAGGGGCGCGAGGAAAGGGGCAGTTCGGAGACGACGACGCGCTTGTCCTCCAGAATCCGCAGTGATCGCTGGAGGGGGGTCGCGGCGATTCCGCCAGCAGCCCGGGCGATGTGGGAAAAGGTCCGCTCGCCGCTGCCGACTGCCGAGAGAACGTCCCGGGCCTGTGCCTGCCGTGGGAACTCCGCGGCGAGTGAGCGTTCCCCCGAGACGAGCAGGGCGGAGAGCGGATCGCGTTCATGTTAGCAACATCGATGTTAGTAACTTTGATGTTAGTCCAACTTAGGTGAGGGTGACGGCCCAGGCGAGGCCCAGGGCGACCAGGCCCACCGTCAGCCACAGGACGTAGTCGCCGACCTCGCCGTCGTGGACGGACTTCAGGGCCGCGGCCGGGGCCGTCAGCAGGGCGCGCAGCCGGCCGCCGCCCTCGCGGCGGCCCAGCATGGCGGCCGCCAGGAGCAGCGCGCCGGCC
>DASSBO010000155.1:0-5319 GCA_035698655.1 Streptomyces sp. | reverse complement strand
TGGGGCGGCTGCGCACGGTCCTGGCCGAGCGGCTGCGCAGCGGGGCCGGGCTGGACGGGTCGATGGCCGCGCTGGACGCCTTCGCGAGCGGCACGGAAGGCGCCCGGGCCGCCACCGTCAACTTCGCGGTGCTCGAACCCGCCACCGGACAGATGTCCTATGTGACCGCCGGCCATCCGCCGCCGCTGGTCGTCTCGGCCGACGGCTCGTGCCGCCGGCTGCCGCCCACCGGCGGCGGCCCGCTGGGCACCGGCTCGGCCCACCCGGCCCGTGGCGAGCGGCTCGACGACGGCGAGATGATCGTCCTCTACAGCGACGGCGTCATCGAGCGGCCCGGGGTGACACCCGCGCAAGGCGCCGCCGAGCTCGCCGAGACCGTCACCGACACCGCGCTCAACAGGGGCCTGCCGCACCGGGCGCCCCTCGTGCAGGTCGAGCGGGTGTGCAGCCAGACGCTGGAGCTGCTCACCCGTCTCACCGGGCACACCGACGACATCACCCTGCTCGCCGCCCAGCGCACCGGGCCGGTGCACGACCTCGAGCTGACGATGCCGGCCACGGCGGACAGCGTGCGCGGCGTCCAGTACGAGCTGGGGCAGTGGCTCCTCGGCCTGGGCGCGCGGCAGACCGACGAGAGCGCGCTGCAGCACGCCGTGGTGGAACTGGTCACCAACGCCGTGGAGCACGCCTACCGGGACGACGACGCCGACCGGCAGCAGCCGGACGTGACCGTGCGCGCGAGCCTCCGCGAGGACGGACGCGTGCGGGTGCAGGTCGCCGACCGCGGCCGGTGGCGGGAGGCGGACCACACCGAGCCGTACCGCGGCAACGGGCTCAACATGGCCGGGTTCTTCGCCGACGACCTCAGCGTGGCGAAGGGGGACCACGGCGGCGGCACCACCGTCACCCTGCACCGGCGGCTGCGCCGCCCGGTCAGCGTCGACCAGGCGACGACCGGGCGCGCACGGCGGGCACAGACCGGCCGGCTCGACATCGAGGAGGACCTCGACGCCCCCTGCCGGCTGACCGTCGCGGGCGTCGCAGACGTCACCACCGTCGACCGGCTGGAGATCGCGCTGCGGCAGGCCACCCGCAACGGCACCCGGTCCGTCACCCTCGACCTGTCCGGCATCGACCACCTGGCCAGCGCGGGTGTGCAGGTCCTGCACGCGCTGCACGCACTGTGCGCGCGGCAGGGCAGCTCGCTGACGCTGTACGCACCGGAGGGGAGCACGGCGCAGAGCGTGCTGGACCTGGTCGCCCTGCCGCACACGACGCAGGCCCCGGCCTAAGAGGAGTGGGCGGGCAGCGGCCCGCCCGCGCCGGGCGGTGCGGGCGCCGTGCCGTCCGGTTGCGGCGACTGGGCGAGGGCCATGGCGTGCAGCTGCTCCAGGGCCTCCAGGACGACCGTGCGCTGGTACCACGCGAGCCAGTCGGCCGTCTCCCGCGCGATCGAGTCGAGCTCCCGCTCCACCTCCGCCGTCGGACGGTGTCCGGGCTGCGAGGCGTGCGTCGAGATCACGCCGACGCACTGCCCGGCCGCGTTCATCACGGGCGTGCAGTCCAGGGCGCGGACGCCCTCCTCCAGCAGCGCGTCCCGGGACCGGCCGCCGTCGAAGTGCACATCGCCTGCCACGTCCGTCACGGTGACCCGCTCACCGCGCCGCCGGGCCACGGCGCAGGCCGAACGGCGGTTCCCGACGTGCGCGAAGAAGTCCGTGAACTCCTCGGTGAAGCCGCGCTGCCGCTCCAGCACCAGCACGTCCAGGGCCGGGTCGACGAGCTGGATTCCGGCGCGGCGCGCCCCCGAGCAGCGCAGCACCTCGTCCAGGACGGCGTCCAGCACCGAGCTGCGGTTCGTCGGCTCCACCTCCGCGGGACGCAGGAACCGCGCGGCCGGCATCGCCTGGCGGGCACGGCCCGGGAACCACATGCCTGCGGGGGTACGCGGCCGGGGCGCGGCGACCACCGCGGCGGCGACGGCGCGCAGTTTCAGGTTGTGCTGCTGGGAGCAGGCGCGCAGCAGCGCGAACGCCGCGTCGCCGTCCGGCAGCCAGTAGCGCTCCATGAGCATGCCCATCGCCTGTCCGATGAGCGGCCTGGTGCGCACCTGCGCGCGCAGGTCGCGGCGGGTGCGGCGCAGTTCGGCCATCTCGTGCGTGACGCCGAAGGTGCCGCGAGTGGCTTCGGGCCAGCGGGATCCGGTCGGGCATGGCAACGATGCCACAGCCTCGTCGAGGGTGCCGTACAGACCGAGCTGCTCGGTGGCCCGCGCCGCCCGCAGGCTTCTCTCCACCGTCCGCCCGGCGCCGACGAGCGCCAGCAGCCGGTCGTCGTCGGCGAGCTGCCGGGCGAACTCGACGAGCACCCTGACTCCTGCCGCGGCGAGCAGGACCACCCCGGAGACGTCGAGGACGAGATGCGCCTTGGCGTCCAGATGCGGGGTGAGCACGTCCGACACGAGCGCACACGTGGATGAGTCGACTGTTCCGCTGACCTGAAGAAACGTCACCTCCGAAACGTCCGGGCCGTCGACGGGGACCTGCTCGACATAGAGCGCATGCCGCGCACTCAAAACGTTTCACCTCCGGTGCCCCAAGGGCACACAAGGGCCCGCCTCCCCGACCGGACCCAGTCGATCACCGCGTGGTCACGGTAACCCCGGGGACACGGATCGATGCACAGAGTGCCGAAACGATCACCCGCACGGGAGATCACGCCCGACGCACGTTCGAACCCTCATGCTTCTTCGGCGGGTCGGTGGTGGCCGACCCGGTGTCACCGGCGAAGAGTGGGATGCATGAACACACCGAACGCTCAGCACCGGGCGCCGGCCGTCTGGCCCACCCTCCAGGCGCACGACGCGCCCGCACTCATCGACTTCCTCGTCGACGTCGTCGGATTCCGCCGCACCGCGGTCCACGCGGACGGCGACCGCGTCGCCCACGCCCAGCTCGACTGGCCCGAGGGCGGCGGCGTCATGCTCGGCTCGTACAAGCCGGAGGGACGCTGGCACCGCGAACCGGGCACCTTCGGGTGCTACGTCGTCACCGCGCACGTCGACGCGCTCTACGAGAAGGTGCGCAACGCCGCCGGAGCGACCATCCTCATGGAGATCACCGACCAGGACTACGGCAGCCGCGACTTCATCATGGCCGACCCGGAGGGCAACCACTGGTGCTTCGGTACCTACTCCGGAGAACCGGCGCCGGCCTGAGGCACGGAAGGGCGGGCGGGCCGCCGGTCAGGCGCCGTTCGGCCGCACCCCGAGCGGCTCGCCGATCTCCGCGGCCATCACCGCGCCGGCCTCCGCCTCGAGCGTGCCGTCGTCGTCCTCGGCGCCGCTGTCCGTGTCCAGCCCGTCCATCGTGTCGAACGGCGTGTCCAGCCGCACGTGCACCACGAGGGACTGCAGGGCGCGCAGGGCCGCCGAGACCGTCGGACCCCAGTTGGACAGATACGAGAACTGCCACCACCACAGCGCCTCGCTGACCCGGCCCTCCCGGTAGTGCGCCATGCCGTGCCGCAGGTCCGCCACCACGTCGGCCAGGTCGTCGGAGATCCGGCACGCGACGGGCGCGCTGCGGGCATACGGGTCGAAGACCTCCGAGTAGACGTCGACCGGGTCCAGCACCGCGGCGAGCTTCTCGCGCAGCTCGTCGGAGTCGTCCGCCTCGGGGCCGGTGTCCGGCTCGTAGCGCTCCACCGGGACGAAGTCCTCGTGTGCGCCGAGCCGGCCGCCGGCCAGCAGCAGCTGGGAGACCTCCAGCAGGAGGTAGGGGACGGCGCTGTCCGGATCGTCGCCCTTCGCGATCTCGGCGACCGCGACCAGGAAGCTCTCGACCTGGTCGGAGATCTGGACGGCGAAGTCGTCGGGGTTGTCCTCGATCGAGTTCAGCGTGGTTTCAGACATCCAGCGTCCGCCTCCCTTCGAAGGCCCGCCCGAGCGTGACCTCATCCGCGTATTCCAGGTCGCCCCCGACCGGCAGACCGCTGGCCAGCCGCGTGACCTTCAGGCCCATGCTGGAGACCAGCCGCGCCAGGTACGTCGCGGTGGCCTCCCCTTCGAGGTTCGGATCCGTGGCCAGGATCAGTTCCTGCACCGCGCCGTCGGCGAGCCTGGCCATCAGCTCCCGGATCCGCAGGTCGTCCGGGCCGACACCCTCGATCGGGCTGATGGCACCGCCCAGCACGTGGTAGCGGCCACGGAACTCGCGGGTCCGCTCGATCGCGACGACGTCCTTCGGCTCCTCCACCACGCACAGCACCGACGGGTCACGGCGCGGGTCGAGACAGACCCGGCACTGCTCCTCCTGCGCGACGTTGCCGCACACGGAACAGAACCGGACCTTCTCCTTCACCTCGGCGAGCGCGTGCGCGAGCCGGCGGACGTCGGCCGGCTCCGCCTGCAGGATGTGGAAGGCGATCCGCTGCGCGCTCTTGGGACCGACGCCGGGCAGTCTGCCCAGTTCGTCGATGAGGTCCTGGACCACGCCTTCGTACACGGATGCCTCTCGCTGTGTGTCGTTCTACCGCCGCCCGTGCCCTTCCACCGGGTCGCTCTGAAGGGCAGGCCCGGCATGCCGCCGCCACCGCCCAGTCCCTGCGCCAGCGGGCCGAGCTTCTGCTGCTGGAGATCCTGCGCCGCGCTGTTCGCGTCGCGCACGGCGGCGACGACCAGATCCGCGAGGGTCTCCGTGTCCTCAGGGTCCACCGCCTTCGGATCGATGACCAGCCCCTGGAGCTCACCGGAACCGTTCACCGTCGCCCGGACCATGCCACCGCCCGCGGAACCCTCCACGGTCGAGTCGGCGAGCTCCTGCTGCGCCTCGGCGAGGTCCTGCTGCATCTTCTGGGCCTGCTGCAGCAGCTGCTGCATGTCTGGCTGGCCACCACCGGGAATCACGATCGGCTCCTGGCTCGTCGACGGAAGTCCCCCGGCAGGACCGGGAAACGGTTGCTCTGGCCGAGCCTACGCGCCACGCGGGCGGCGCGGCGCGTCAGCCGACGAATACGCCCGTCCGGGTCGGTCACCGGGGCGCGCCCCGCCTTGGCTAATCGGGGTGGAACTCCTCCAGGACCGTCGCGCCCAGCTCCCGCACGATCAGGTCGAAGCCGGACAGGGCGCTGTCCTCCAGGTCCGGGTCGTCCTCCGCCGGCATGTCGTCGGCGAACGGATCCGGGTCGGGCGGCGGCGCGACGGGCTCGGGAGCGCGTGGCTGCGGGGGGCCGGCGGCCGGGCGGGACGCCTGCGCCGCCGCCATGGCCTGGCGGGCGCTCTGCGCACCCTGCGCGCCCTGCGCGCCCTGTGCATTGGGC
>DASSBO010000154.1:0-19713 GCA_035698655.1 Streptomyces sp. | reverse complement strand
CCCGGCCAGCACGACGAGCGCCGTCAGCAGCGCGGCCGACAGCGGCGCCGCACGCAGCAGACGGGCCCTCACCGGTCGTCGTCCCCGGTGTCCATGATCGCCCGCTCGGCGGGCTGCAGCACACCGGGCTCGGCATCGGTGGGCACGAGCGGGAGCGGGCTGCGCTCGATGGGATCGCCCGCGCGGCGCGGCAGGGTCAGCCGGAACTGGGTGCCCTTGCCAGGCTCGCCCCAGGCCTGCAGCCAGCCGCCGTGCAGGCGGGCGTCCTCGATGCTGATCGACAGGCCCAGCCCGGTGCCGCTGGAGCCGCCGGACTCCCGGCGCCGCCGGGGCGGCGAGGCGGCGGAGCACGGCGTGCCGGAACAGGCCGGGCACGAGCGGCCCGGCGTGGTCGCCGCGGCGCAGGGGCGGCCGGGCGGCGGAAAGGAGACGGATCGTGCGGGCTGACCGCTCAAGAGCAGTGGTCGCGGTGCTGCTGGCCGTCGGGACGCTGCTGCTGTCCGGGTGCGCCTCCATGCCGACGGACGGCGCGGTCACGCCCGTCGACTCCTCGTCGCGGGCGGAGAACCAGTCGCGGGTGCGGGTCTTCGGTGTGGAGCCGCAGAAGGGGGAGGGCCCGCAGGGTATCGTCCGCGGCTTCCTGGAGGCCACCACCAGCGACGAGCCGCAGTTCACCACCGCCAAGAAGTACCTCACGAAGAAGACGGCCCGTGCGTGGGACCCGTTCGAGGGCGTCACGGTCCTGTCCTCCGGTCCGAGCGCGGGCACGCCGCAGCAGCGCCCCAAGCACATGGCGACGACGGCCGACGGCGTGACCGTCGAGGTGACCGGGCAGCTCAGTGCGCACGTCGACGAGACGCACGCGTACAAGCCGGCCGACGGTGCCTATTCGGCCGTCTTCCACCTCGCGAAGACCGGGGGAAGCTGGCGCATCGACCGGCTGCCCGACGGTCTGGTCGTCGGCCGGTCCGACTTCGAGCGCATCTACCGGCCGGTCGACACCTTCTACTTCGCCGAGCTGGGCCCGGACGCGCAGTCCGTGGCCGGCGGCGACGACGTACTGGTCTCCGATCCGGCGTACGTGCGCGAACGCATCGACCCGGTCAGCGAGACCGTCGCCGCGCTCATCGGGGGCCCGACCAGCTGGCTCGAGCCGGTCGTCTCCACCGCCTTCCCGCCCGGCACCGAGCTGGCCGGCGACGGCGACCTGACGCTGACCGACTCCGGCTCCCTCGAGGTCGCGCTGAGCGACGAGGCGACGCACGTGGGCAAGCAGCAGTGCACGCGCATGGCGGCGCAGGTGCTGCAGTCGGTGCAGTCACAGGCCTCCTCGCAGGTCGCCAGGGTGCGGCTGACCGGACCGGACGGGAAGCGGCTGTGCGAGCTGACCCATGCCGCGGCCGAGAGCTACCAGCCGGGGCGGCTCAACGGCGGGGCCACCCACCAGTACTTCGTCGACGACCACCACCGGGTCTCGTCCGTACAGGTCGACAAGGCCGACGTGCACCCCGTCGGCGGACCGCTCGGCGAGGGCCGGATCGGCATGCGGTCGGTCGCGGTCAGCCGCGACGAACGGCAGGGCGCCGCCGTCTCGCTCGACGGCAGCGCCCTGTACGTCTCGACACTGGACCGCGGCCGCTCGCTGGGCGACCCCGTGCTCGTCAGCCACGCGGCGAAGGAGCGGAACCGGCTCAGCGCGCCCAGCTGGGACGGACTCGGCGACCTGTGGGTGGCCGACCGCGATCCGGACCACGCGCGCGTGCTGTTGCTGCGCGGCGGCCGGGAGGATCCGCAGACCGTGCCCGTGCCCGATCTGGACGAGGGGGAGCGCGTCGTGTCGCTGCGCGTGTCCTCGGACGGCGTGCGCGTCGCGCTGCGGGTACGTGGGCCGGACGGGGCCGTCTCCCTCCAGCTGGGCCGGGTCGAACGCACCGGCAGCGCCGACGACCCGCAGATCAGCGTGCAGGCGCTGCGGCCCATCGCGCCGCAGTTCGCCGAGGTCGAGGCGGTCTCCTGGGCGGGCGTGAGCCAGCTCGTCGTGGTGGGCCGGACCGCCGACAACGTGCAGCAGCTGCAGTACGTGGGCACGGACGGCTCCACGACGAACCAGCCGGCGCTGCCGGGCATCAGCGACGTGACGAGCGTCGCGGCGTCCGAGGACGAGAGCAAGCCGCTGATGGCCCAGTCCGAGTACGGCGTCTTCCGGCTGCCCCCGGACTCCGACTGGAAGGCCGTCGCCGTCGGGGCCTCGGCGCCGGTCTACCCGGGGTGAGAGCCCGTCGCCGGGCGTCGTCCACAGGGCTGGCGGGACGGCGTGGTGCGCTGGAAGAGTTGCGGTCATGCGCGGGCTGTGGCATGAGCTGACCGACCTGGTGCTGCCGGCCGAGTGCGCCGGGTGCGGGCTGGCCCGCGCCCCCGGGCGGCTGTGCCCGGGCTGCCGGGTGGCACTGGCGGCCGGGGAGCCGCGCAGAGCGCGGCCGGCTGCGGCCCCGGACGGGCTGCCCGCCGTGTGGGCGGCGGCCGGCTACCGGGACGAGGTCCGCGCGATGCTGCTCGCCCACAAGGAGCGGGGCGCGCTGCCGCTGGCCGGACCGCTCGGCGACGCCCTCGCCCGCGCGGTCCACGCGGGCCTGCACACGCTGTGCACGGCGTCCGGTGCCCGCCCGGTGGTGCTGCTGCCGGTCCCCTCGGCGCGGAGCGCCGTCGCGCGGCGGGGCCACGACCCGGTCCGGCGGCTGGCCCGCGCGGCGGCCGCGGCCCTGCGTGCGGAGGGCGTCCCCGCCCGGGTGCTGCCCGCACTGCGGCAGTGCCGTCCCGTCGCCGACCAGGCCGGGCTCACGGCGGGGGAGCGGGCGGCGAACCTCGACGGTGCGCTGGAGATGCCGCCCGCCGCGGCAGGCGCCGCAGCCGGGGCGGCCGCGGTGCTGGTCGACGACGTCATGACGACGGGCGCCTCGCTGCGGGAGGCGGCGCGCGCCTCGCGCAGTTGTGGCGTGCAGCCGGTCGCGGCCGCCGTGGTGGCGTGCCGGACCCACCGCTGAGGAAACTTCCGAGTCCGCCGGAACTACCAGGAGAGCCCGGCCGTTGGCGGGGTACACCGGGAGGGATCACCCGATAGGGCGTACGAACCGGTAGGGGGTGCCGAGCTTCCCCCGTCAGAGGTACGTTCGGTAGGGGTGACGATCTTCCCCACTGGGGAGGAGGAGGTGAAAGTCGCAACCCGACCTCGGCCGGGGGTGACCGTCCGTGACACGGAGCCTCCGGCGGCAGTGCACAACGGATGGGCTTCGCGCGTCGGCGCGGAGTGATCCGGGAACGGAGTTCTGCGTGGACATCGTCGTCAAGGGCCGGAAGACAGAGGTGCCGGACAGGTTCCGCAAGCACGTGGCCGAGAAGCTGGAGAAGGTCCAGAAGCTCGACGGCAAGGTGATCAGCCTGGACGTCGAGGTGGCCAAGGAGCACAACCCGCGTCAGGCCGACCGTTCCGACAGGGTGGAGATCACCCTGCGCTCGCGTGGGCCCGTCATCCGGGCGGAGGCGGCGGCCTCCGACCCGTACGCGGCACTCGACCTGGCGGCCGGCAAGCTCGAGGCACGACTGCGCAAGCAGCACGACAAGCGCCGGGCGCACCGCGCCGGCCACCGCGCACCGTTGAGCGTGGCCGCGGCCACTGCGCACCTCGCGGCAGAGCTCAACAGGGAGATGGACGCCGCCGGCGCGGCGCCGGGCTCCGCGGGGGAGAGGGAGGTCGCTCCCCGCACCGGGCCCATCGAGGTCCAGGGTGACGGCCCGCTGGTGGTGCGCGAGAAGACCCACGCCGCCGCCCCCATGTCGCTCGACCAGGCGCTGTACGAAATGGAGTTGGTCGGCCACGACTTCTATCTGTTCGTCGACGCCGAGACCAAGATGCCCAGCGTCGTCTACCGCAGGCATGCGTACGACTACGGCGTGATCCGTCTCGACCAGGACCCGTTCGCCGTCGAAGCGCCTCCGGGCGCGGGCGGTGCTCTCGGAGGCTGACCGCGCGCCGCCCCCGGCCGGGCTGCCTCCGGGTCCCGGCCGGGGGCGCGGCATGCAGCCTCAGGGGGCCGGGACCGATAGCATCTCTACCCACCAACCGGCGTCCTGCGCAGTCGTGTTGGCCGGTTCAGCGTGCAGGGGGAGGAACGATGGCGGACAGCTTCGGCCCCGCGATGAGCACGTCCGACGTACCCGGGGAGGCGGGCGCGGACGAACGGCCGGAGGAGAGCCGCGGTCCGCGCGCGGAACCCATCCGGGTCCTCGTCGTCGATGATCACGCCCTCTTCCGCCGCGGCCTGGAGATCGTGCTGGCGCAGGAGCCGGACATCCAGGTCGTCGGCGAGGCGGGGGACGGCGCCGAGGCCGTGGACAAGGCGACGGACCTGCTGCCCGACATCGTGCTGATGGACGTGCGGATGCCCAGACGCGGCGGCATCGAGGCCTGCACCGCCATCAAGGAGGCCGCGCCCAGCGCGAAGATCATCATGCTGACGATCAGCGACGAGGAGGCCGACCTCTACGACGCGATCAAGGCCGGCGCGACGGGCTACCTGCTCAAGGAGATCTCCACCGACGAGGTTTCCACGGCGATCCGGGCGGTGGCCGACGGCCAGTCGCAGATCAGTCCGTCGATGGCGGCCAAGCTGCTCACCGAGTTCAAGGCGATGATCCAGCGCACCGACGAGAGCAAGCTCGTCCCGGCGCCGAAGCTCACCGACCGCGAGGTGGAGGTGCTGAAGCTGGTGGCCACCGGGAAGAACAACCGGGACATCGCCAAGGAGCTCTTCATCAGCGAGAACACGGTGAAGAACCACGTCCGCAACATCCTGGAGAAGCTGCAGCTTCACTCCCGCATGGAGGCCGTCGTCTACGCCATGCGGGAGAAGATCCTGGAGATCCGCTAGCAGCTGGTTTTCCCCCTGGGGGTTCGGGGGTCATCCCCCGAAGGGCGCAGCCTGGAAGTCCGCTAGGCGAGTTCGTCGCGCAGCGCCGCCGTCAGGGCGGGACGCAGGTCCTCCCGGTTGAGCCGTTCCACCCGCACGTCCTCGCCGCCCACCCACTCGGCGGCCTCGCGCAGTGCCTGCGCCATCGGCCGCACGGCCTTCGCGCCGCGCAGCGACAGCTGCCGGGCCACCAGCGTCCGGCCCTCACGGGCCGGGTCGACGCGGCCCATCAGCCGGCCGCCGGCCAGCAGCGGCATCGCGAAGTAGCCGTGCACCCGCTTCGGCCGCGGGACGTAGGCCTCCAGCCGGTGGGTGAAGTCGAACATCCGCAGGGTGCGCGGCCGGTCCCAGATCAGCGAGTCGAACGGGGACAGCAGCGTCGTGCGGTGCCGGCCGCGCGGGACGGAGTCCAGCGCCTCGGGGGCCGCCCAGGCCGGGCGGCCCCAGCCCTCGACCGTGACCGGAACCAGCCCGGTGTCCTCGACGACCGCGGCCACCTGCTCCTTCTTCAGCCGGTGGTAGTCGGCCAGGTCCGCCTGCGTGGCCACGCCCATGGCCGCGCCCGCCTGCGTCACCAGCCGCCGCACGCACTCCTCGTCCGGCATGTCGTCGTGCAGCAGCCCGTCCGGGACGGCGCGCTCGGCCAGGTCGTACACCCGCTTCCAGCCGCGCCGCTCGGTGCACACCACCTCTCCGGTGTCCAGCAGCCACTCCACGGCGATCTTCGTCTCGGACCAGTCGAACCACTCGCCGCCGTTCTTCCCGCCGCCCAGGTCGGTGGTGGTCAGCGGGCCCTCGGCCTTGAGCCGCTCGCGCACGGACGAGCAGGCGCCCTCCTTGTCCTGCAGCCGGTGCCAGCGGCGGCCGCGGGCGCGCATGGCGCGGCGGCGGAAGGCGAAGTGCGGCCACTCCTCGACGGGCAGGATGCACGCCGCGTGCGACCAGTACTCGAACGAGTGACCCCCGGTCCAGTACGCCGCCTCGACCCGGTCCCTGCCGACGGCCCCGAGCCGGGCGTAGGGGATCAGCTCGTGGGAGCGGGCCAGCACGGAGATGGTGTCCAGCTGGACGGCGCCGAGCCGCCGCAGCACGCCCCGCACGCCGGCCCGGCGGTCCGGCGCGCCGAGCAGCCCCTGGGCGCGCAGAGCGATCCGTCGGGCCTCGTCGGCCGAAAGAGTGAGCGCGGAAGTCATGCCGTCACCCTAGGTCGCGCCACCGACAACCGGTACCGGATCGTCAGGGAGCGGGGAGGTACGGGGTCCGCGAGGCGCGCTCCCAGTCGGAGGGGAGCAGCGCGCCGAGCCACGCGTCCCGCCGCGTCCCGCGGTGCACGATCTTGCCGCGCAGCGTCCCCTCGACGGTGAAGCCGAGCCGTTCGGCCACCGCGCGGGAGGCGACGTTTCCCTTCTCCGCGATCCACTCGAGGCGTTCCACGCCGAGACCGTCGAAGGCCCAGCCGATCACGGCGCGGGCGGCCTCCACGGTGTAGCCGTGGCCGCGCTGCTCCTTCGCCGTCCAGTACCCGAGCTCGGCCTGCCGCTCGGAGGTGTACAGCGCGGCCAGCCGGACCAGGCCCATGGAGCTCACCAGGGCGCCGTCGTGGGTGAAGACGCCGAAGTTGTACATGGTGTCGTCCCGCCAGCCGTTCGCGCTGGCGTCCCGCACGAAGGTCTCCGCGTGCTCGCGGTGGTAGGGCGAGGGGACCGGGGTCCAGCGGGGGATCTCCGGGTCCTGGCACGCCGCGTACACGGCGTCGATGTCGCGGTCCTCCAGGACGCGCAGTATCAGGCGCTCGGTGGTCAGGGTGATCGGCTTCATCCGGCCATACTCCTTGCTTCCGACCGGCACCTTCCGGCTGTCCGGCACGTTGGGGGTACTGGGGGCAGCGCCCCTGTCTTACGATGGCCGGTGCGGTGGGGAGCACTCCGCCGTGCCCGCGCACCAGACCGTGCCAGGCCCGACCGGCAAGGAGTCACCCTACGTGTCCGTCTTCGGCAAGCTCATGCGCGCAGGTGAAGGAAAGATCCTGCGCAAGCTGGACCGCATCGCGCGGCAGGTGGATTCCATCGAAGAGGATTTCATCGCTCTCTCCGATGCCGAGCTGCGGGAACTCACCGACGAGTACAAGAAGCGGTACGCGGACGGCGAGTCCCTGGACGACCTGATGCCGGAGGCGTTCGCCACCGTGCGTGAGGCCGCGAAGCGGGTGCTGGGCCAGCGGCACTACAAGGTCCAGGTCATGGGCGGCGCGGCGCTGCACCTGGGGTACGTCGCCGAGATGAAGACCGGTGAGGGCAAGACCCTGGTCGGCACGCTGCCCGCCTACCTCAACGCGCTCTCGGGCGACGGCGTCCACCTGATCACGACGAACGACTACCTGGCCCAGCGTGACTCCGAGTGGATGGGCCGGGTGCACCGGTTCCTGGGCCTGACGGTGGGCTGCATCATCGCCAACCAGCCGCCGGCCGAGCGCCGCGAGCAGTACGCCTGTGACATCACCTACGGCACGAACAACGAGTTCGGGTTCGACTACCTGCGCGACAACATGGCGTGGTCGAAGGACGAGCTGGTCCAGCGCGGCCACAACTTCGCCATCGTCGACGAGGTCGACTCCATCCTCATCGACGAGGCCCGTACCCCGCTGATCATCTCCGGCCCGGCCGACCAGGCGACGAAGTGGTACGGCGACTTCGCCAAGCTGGTGAAGCGGCTGGAGAAGGGCGAGGCCGGCGACCCCCGGCTGGGCAAGCCGGAGACCGGCGACTACGAGGTCGAGGAGAAGAAGCGCACGGTCGGCATCCACGAGTCGGGCGTGAGCAAGGTCGAGGACTGGCTGGGCATCGACAACCTCTACGAGTCGGTGAACACCCCGCTCGTCGGCTACCTCAACAACGCCATCAAGGCCAAGGAGCTCTACAAGAAGGACAAGGACTACGTCGTCATGGACGGCGAGGTCATGATTGTCGACGAGCACACCGGCCGTGTCCTGGCGGGCCGCCGCTACAACGAGGGCATGCACCAGGCCATCGAGGCCAAGGAGCAGGTCGAGATCAAGGACGAGAACCAGACGCTCGCCACGATCACCCTGCAGAACTTCTTCCGGCTGTACAACACGCTCTCCGGCATGACCGGTACGGCCATGACGGAGGCCGCCGAGTTCCAGCAGATCTACAAGCTGGGCGTCGTCCCGATCCCCACGAACCGGCCGCTGGTCCGCATGGACCAGGCCGACCTGATCTACCGCACCGAGGTCTCCAAGTTCGACGCCGTCGTCGACGACATCGCGGAGAAGCACGAGAAGGGCCAGCCGGTCCTGGTGGGCACCACCTCGGTGGAGAAGTCGGAGTACCTCTCGAAGCAGCTCAACAAGCGTGGCGTGCGGCACGAGGTGCTCAACGCCAAGCAGCACGACCGCGAGGCGGTCATCGTCGCCCAGGCCGGCCGGCGCGGCGCGGTCACGGTCGCCACGAACATGGCCGGCCGTGGTACGGACATCAAGCTCGGCGGCAACCCCGACGACATCGCCGAGGCCGAGCTGCGGGAGAAGGGCCTGGACCCGGTCGAGCACGCGGAGGAGTGGGCGGCCGCGCTGCCGGCGGCCCTGGAGCGCGCCGAGAAGGCCGTCGAGGCCGAGTTCGAGGAGGTCAAGGACCTCGGCGGGCTGTACGTGCTGGGCACCGAGCGGCACGAGTCGCGCCGTATCGACAACCAGCTGCGCGGCCGCAGCGGCCGGCAGGGCGACCCGGGCGAGTCGCGTTTCTACCTGTCCCTCGGCGACGACCTGATGCGGCTGTTCAAGGCGCAGATGGTCGAGCGCGTGATGGCCATGGCCAACGTCCCGGACGACGTGCCGATCGAGAACAAGATGGTCACCCGCGCGATCGCCTCGGCCCAGTCGCAGGTCGAGCAGCAGAACTTCGAGATCCGCAAGAACGTCCTGAAGTACGACGAGGTGCTCAACCGGCAGCGCGAGGTCATCTACGGCGAGCGGCGCCGGGTCCTGGAGGGCGAGGACCTGCAGGAGCAGGTGCGGCACTTCATGGACGACACCATCGAGGCCTACGTCGAGGCGGAGACGGTCGAGGGCTTCGCCGAGGAGTGGGACCTGGACCGGCTGTGGAGCGCGTTCCGCCAGCTGTACCCGGTGAAGGTGACGGTCGAGGAGCTCGAGGAGGCCGCCGGCGACCGGGAGGGCATCACCGCGGACTTCATCGTCGAGTCCATCAAGGAGGACGTGCACGCGCAGTACGACGCGCGTGAGGAGCAGCTCGGCTCCGAGATCATGCGGGAGCTGGAGCGGCGCGTGGTCCTCTCGGTGCTCGACCGCAAGTGGCGTGAGCACCTCTACGAGATGGACTACCTCCAGGAGGGCATCGGGCTGCGGGCCATGGCGCAGAAGGACCCGCTGGTGGAGTACCAGCGTGAGGGCTTCGACATGTTCCAGGCCATGATGGAGGGCATCAAGGAGGAGTCCGTCGGCTACCTGTTCAACCTGGAGGTCCAGGTCGAGCAGCAGGTCGAGGAGGTGCCGGTCCAGGAGCAGCAGCCGGCTCCCTCGCTGGAGAAGGAGCCGGCGGCCGCCGGTGCGCCGGCGATCCGGGCCAAGGGCCTGGAGGCGCCGCAGCGGCCCGAGCGGCTGCACTTCTCCGCGCCGACTGCCGAGGGCGGTGTGGTCGAGGGCGACATGCCCTCCGGTGACGGGTCCGGTCCGGTCCGGTCAACCGCCGACGGCATGACGCGTGCGGAGCGCCGCAAGGCCCAGAAGGGCCGCCGCCGCAAGAAGTAAGAGGGCTCACCGGCCGCGGGCGGTCCGGCCGTCGAGTTCGACGGCCGTGCAGCGCCAGCGCCGGTCCGGGCAGTACTCCAGGCGGAAGGCGAGCGCGCGCTGGCTGCCGCCCGTCACCACGCGGGCCGACGCCTCGATGACGCCGTCCTGCGGTGTGCTGCCGCGGGCCGTGAGCACGGCCGGTGTGGTGCGGTCGGCGCCCTGCGGCCGCAGCGGCGCGTGCCGGGCGAGCCGGCACAGCGCGTCGTAGCCGGGGCCGCGGGTGAAGCGGAGCAGGCTGTGCACCGGCCGCTGGCCGCTGAGCACCAGCAGCAGGCGGCAGGCGAACCAGTACGGCGGCTGACGTTCCCGTTCCCGCGCGGCGGCGGCGCGCAGCGCCGATCCGGGCGGGAGGTTCCGCTGCGCGGGCCGCTGCGGGCCGCCGCCCGGCCGCCGGCTGTCCCGCCTGCCGGGCGGCCCGGTGCGGTTCACCGCGGCGTTGCGGCGCGCGCCCGGCGCGGGCCTGGTGGTGGCGTGCATCGGCGTACTGGTCATGTGTCCCCCGCGTATACCGGGCGGTAGCTTACAGCTCGGTTGTAGTCGGAGAGTGATCACTTCGCAACGCTCGGCGACGCTTTCGTGCCGGGCCGCGGCAAGATCACCTATCCGGGTGGCGGGGCGGCGCAGGATTGCCGGCATTCCCGTCGTGACCTGGGCGTTTCCGGCGCTCCGCACCGCCGGGGCGGGCGACGCCGTCCCCGCTCCGGCCGTATGCTGACGGGGCAGTCCGTACGGCGATACACGAAAGCGGCAGCCATGCGCGTCTATGTTCCTCTGACCCTGTCCGCCCTGGCCGACGCCCACCGTGCCGGGGAGCTGGGCGCGGAGTCGGTGGACGCCTTCGCCGTCACCCCCGCGCTGCGCGAGTGGTACGTCTCCGACGACATCGAGGAACTCGAGTACGCCGCGCTCGGCCGGGCCGCCCAGGCCTCGCTGCGCCGCCTCGCCCTCGACCCGGCCGCGCCCCGCCGCCGGGTCGTCGTCGCCGCCGACGTGCCCGACGAGGCGGCCGCGGCCGACCCGCAGCCGGGCGAGCAGCTGCTCGACGCCTCCTCGCTGGGCGAGGTGCGGGTCACCGGGCCCGTGCCGCTGACCAGGGCGGCGGCCGTCCACGTGGACGCACCGGAGGCGGAGGCCGACGTCACCGCGGCCGCCGAGGCGCTGGGCGCGGCCGACGCGGGCGACGACGACGCGCAGTTCGTCGTCGACGGCGCCGAGGACCACGAACTGCTGTGGTTCGGGGTCCAGGAGGTCCCCGGCCTGCTCGGGCGGGGCTGAGGCCGGGCCACCGCTGTCACCGCGGGCGCGTACGGTCGTGGCATGGCTGAGCGGACGCACATCGTGTGGGACTGGAACGGCACCCTGCTGCACGACATCCACGCGGTGATCGAGGCGACGAACGCCGCCTTCGCCGAACTGGGCATGCCCGCGCTCACCCTGGAGCGCTACCGCGAGCTGTACTGCGTGCCGGTGCCGCGCTTCTACGAGCGGCTGATGGGCCGGCTGCCCACCGACGAGGAGTGGCAGCTCATGGACGGCATGTTCCACAAGCACTACCGGCGGCGGGCGCGTGGCGCCGGCCTCGCCGACGGGGCGGCCGAGCTGCTCGCGGCCCGGCAGGCCGCCGGGCACACCCAGTCCCTGTGTTCGCTGGCGCCGCACGAGGCGCTGCTGCCGCTGGTGCGCACACACGGCATCGAGCGGCACTTCGTGCGGATCGACGGCTGCGTGGGCCCCTCCGGCGGCAGCAAGGCCGAGCAGATGGCCCGCCACCTCGCCGCGCTGACCAAGGTCGAGGCCGCCCGCACCGTCGTCATCGGGGACGCCGTCGACGACGCGCTGGCCGCGGCGCACGTCGGGGCGGCCGCCGTGCTGTACACCGGCGGCTCGCACAGCAGAGCGAGCCTCGAAACCGTCGGCGTCCCGGTGGCCGACACACTGGCGGAGGCCGTCGACATGGCGGACCGAGCTGTCCGAACCGTCTAACTCGACGCCCCGGGTTTGTACACAAACGGCCCGTGACGACCACCCGCTCCGGAGCGATAGCCTTACGTCGTGATCAGCGCGATACCTGTCGAAGGCGACGAGGCCTTCGCCCTGCGCCCACGGCGTGACCGCGCTCGGGTCGCCGCTGGTCCCGTCTCGCGGCACCGCGCCGGACCCGAGCGGGCACCCCGCTGTCCGGACGTCGTGCCTCCCACCACACCGACGTCGCGCAACGGTGCGCGACACAGGAGCCAGAGGACATGCAGAGCAAGCTGGACGAAGCCAAGGCCGAACGGCTCGAGGAAGCCGCTCGCGTAGCGGAGAAGAGCCCGGCCGGGGGCCATTCGGCACAAGGACTCGACAAGGACTCCCTGTCCGCGTACCTCCAGCGCTACTACCTGCACACCGCCCCGGAGGACCTCACCGACCGCGACCCGGTCGACGTGCTCGGGGCCGCGCTCGCCCATTACGGCCTGGCCCAGGAGCGGCCGCAGGGCACGGCCAACGTCCGCGTCTACACCCCGTCGGTCGACGAGAACGGCTGGACGTGCACGCACAGCGTCGTCGAGGTGGTCACCGACGACATGCCGTTCCTGGTCGACTCGGTCACCAACGAGCTGTCCCGCCAGGACCGCGGCATCCACGTCGTCATCCACCCGCAGATGCTGGTCCGCCGAGACGTGACCGGCAAGCTGCTCGAGGTGCTGGACGCCAACGCCGACGGCGACCGCCCCGGCTCACGGCCCGCCGACCTGCCGCACGACGCGCTCACCGAGTCCTGGATCCACGTCGAGATCGACCGGGAGACCGACCGCGCCGACCTGGAGACCATCCACGCCGAGCTGCGCGGCGTGCTCTCCGACGTGCGGGAGGCCGTCGAGGACTGGGAGAAGATGCGGGACACGGCGACGACGCTCGCCGACCGGCTGCCCGACGAGCCGGTCGCCGGCGACCTCCCCGACGCCGAGGTCGCCGAGGCGCGCGAGCTGCTGCGCTGGCTCGCCGACGACCACTTCACCTTTCTCGGCTACCGCGAGTACGAGCTGACCACCGAGGGGGACGAGGAGCTCTCGCTCACCGCCGTCCCCGGCACCGGCCTGGGCATCCTGCGCTCCGACCCGCAGCTCGCCGAGACCGCCGACGGCCAGCCCGTCTCGCCGTCCTTCAACCGGCTGCCGGCCGACGCCCGCGCCAAGGCTCGCGAACACCGCCTGCTGATCCTCACCAAGGCCAACAGCCGCGCCACCGTGCACCGCCGCTCCTACCTCGACTACGTCGGCGTGAAGAAGTTCGACGCCGAGGGCAATGTCACCGGCGAGCGCCGCTTCCTCGGCCTGTTCTCCTCCGCCGCCTACACCGAGTCCGTGCGGCGTGTCCCCGTCATCCGCCGCAAGGTCGCCGAGGTGCTGGCCTCCGCCGGCTTCGCCGCCGACAGCCACGACGGGCGCGACCTGCTGCAGATCCTGGAGACCTACCCGCGCGACGAGCTGTTCCAGACCCCCGTCGACCAGCTCCGTGACATCGCCACCTCCGTCCTCTACCTCCAGGAGCGCCGCCGGCTGCGGCTCTACCTGCGCCAGGACGAGTACGGGCGCTACTACTCCGCGCTGGTCTACCTGCCGCGCGACCGCTACACCACGGCCGTCCGGCTGCGGCTCATCGACATCCTCAGCGAGGAACTCGGCGGCACCAACGTCGACTTCACCGCATGGAACACCGAGTCGATCCTCTCCCGGCTGCACTTCGTCATCCGCGTCGAGCCCGGCACCGCGCTCACCCCGCTGAGCGACGCCGAGGTCGACAGGCTGGAGGCCAAGCTGGCCGAGGCCACCCGCTCGTGGGCCGACGGCTTCACCGACGCGGTGCTGGCCGAGTGCGGCGAGGAACAGGGCGCCGACCTGGCCCGGCGCTACGCCGACGCCTTCCCCGAGGGCTACAAGGCCGACTTCCCGCCCCGCACCGCCGTCGCCGACCTGCAGCACATCCAGCGCCTGAGCGACGGCGAGGACGGCACGGACTTCGCGCTGAGCCTGTACGAGCCGGTCGGCGCGACAAACGACGAGCGCCGCTTCAAGATCTTCCGCGTCGGCGAGCCCGTCTCGCTGTCCGCCGTGCTGCCCGTGCTGCAGTCCCTGGGCGCGGAGGTCGTCGACGAGCGGCCCTACGAACTGCGCGGCGCCGGCCGCACCCGGGCGTGGATCTACGACTTCGGGCTGCGGATGCCCGCCTCCCAGGTCAAGGAACGCGGCGACGACGCACGCGACCGCTTCCAGGACGCCTTTGCCGCGGTGTGGACCGGCCGCGCCGAGAACGACGGGCTGAACAGCCTGGTCGTCTCCGCCGGGCTGACCTGGCGGCAGGCCATGATGCTGCGCGCCTACGCCAAGTACATGCGGCAGGCCGGCACCACCTACAGCCAGGACTACATGGAGGACACCCTCCGCCACAACGTCCACACCACCCGGCTGCTGGTGAACCTCTTCGAGGCCCGGCTCTCCCCGCAGCGCGCCTCGGCCGGCCACGAGCTGACCGACGGGATCCTCGAGGAGCTGGACGGCGCCCTGGACGAGGTCGCCAGCCTGGACGAGGACCGCATCCTGCGCTCCTTCCTCACCGTCATCCGGGCCACGCTGCGCACCAACTACTTCCAGAGCGACAGCCACGGCGAGCCGCACAGCTACGTGTCGATGAAGCTCGACCCGCAGCAGATCCCCGACCTGCCGGCGCCCCGCCCGGCCTTCGAGATCTGGGTGTACTCGCCGCGCGTCGAGGGCGTCCACCTGCGGTTCGGCAAGGTCGCCCGCGGCGGGCTGCGCTGGTCCGACCGCCGGGAGGACTTCCGCACCGAGATCCTCGGCCTGGTCAAGGCACAGGAGGTCAAGAACACCGTCATCGTGCCGGTCGGCGCCAAGGGCGGCTTCGTCGGCAAGAACCTGCCCGACCCGGCCGTCGACCGCGACGCGTGGCAGGCCGAGGGCATCTCCTGCTACCGGACGTTCATCTCCGGCCTGCTCGACATCACCGACAACCTCGTCGCCGGGGAGGTCGAGCACCCCAAGGACGTCGTCCGGCACGACGAGGACGACACCTACCTGGTCGTCGCCGCCGACAAGGGCACCGCGAAGTTCTCCGACATCGCCAACGAGGTCGCCGTCTCCTACGGGTACTGGCTCGGAGACGCCTTCGCCTCCGGCGGCTCGGCCGGCTACGACCACAAGGGCATGGGCATCACCGCCAAGGGCGCCTGGGAGTCGGTCAAGCGGCACTTCCGCGAGCTGGGCCACGACACCCAGACCGAGGAGTTCACCGTCGTCGGCATCGGCGACATGTCCGGCGACGTGTTCGGCAACGGCATGCTGCTGTCGGAGAAGATCCGGCTGGTGGCCGCCTTCGACCACCGGCACATCTTCCTCGACCCGAACCCCGACGCGGCCACCTCGTACGCCGAGCGCCGCCGCATCTTCGACCTGCCCCGCTCCTCCTGGGCCGACTACGACACCTCGCTGCTGTCCGCGGGCGGCGGCATCCACCCGCGCAGCGCCAAGTCCATCTCGCTGACCCCGCAGGTCCGCGAGGCGCTGGGGCTGCCCGCCGGGGTGAAGAAGACGACCCCGGCCGAGCTGATGAAGGCCATCCTCAGCGCCCCGGTCGACCTGCTGTGGAACGGCGGCATCGGCACCTACGTCAAGGCCTCCACCGAGACGCACGCCGACGTCGGCGACAAGTCCAACGAGGCCATCCGCGTCGACGGGCAGGACCTGCGGGTCCGGGTCGTCGGCGAGGGCGGCAACCTGGGCTGCACCCAGCTCGGCCGCATCGAGTTCGCCGACGCCGGCGGCCGGATCAACACCGACGCGATCGACAACAGCGCCGGCGTGGACACCTCCGACCACGAGGTGAACATCAAGATCCTGCTCAACGCCGTCGTCTCCAACGGCGACATGACCGTCAAGCAGCGCAACACGCTGCTCGCCCGGATGACCGACGAGGTCGGCGCGCTGGTGCTGCGCAACAACTACGCGCAGAACGCCTCCCTCGCCAACTCCCTGGCCCAGGCGCCCAGCCTGCTGCAGGCGCACCAGCGGCAGATGCGCAAGCTGAGCCGGGACGGCAGGCTGGACCGCTCGCTGGAGTTCCTGCCCAGCGACAAGCAGATCCGCGAGCGGCTGGCGAACGGGCAGGGCCTGACCCAGCCCGAACTGGCCGTCATGCTCGCGTACACCAAGATCTCGGTCACCGAGGAGATCATCGGCACCGAGCTGCCCGACGACCCCTACCTGCAGCAACTGGCGCACGCCTACTTCCCGCAGGCGCTGCGCGAGCGGTTCTCCGACGAGATCGCCGGCCACGCCCTGGGCCGCGAGATCGTCACGACGCTGCTGGTCAACGACACCGTCAACACCGCCGGGTCCACCTTCGTGCACCGCATGAAGGAGGAGAGCGGCGCCTCGACCGAGGAGATCGTGCGGGCGCACACCGCGGCCCGCACCGTCTTCGGGCTCGGCGAGATCTGGGACGAGGTCGAGGCGCTGGACAACGTCGTGTCCGCCGACGTCCAGACCCGCATCCGGCTGCACTCGCGGCGGCTCGTCGAGCGCGCCACCCGCTGGCTGCTGAACAACCGGCCGCAGCCGCTGCTGCTGCAGGAGACCATCGAACTGTTCCACGAGCGCGTCAAGATGGTCTGGGCCGACCTGCCCAAGCTGCTCAAGGGCGACGACCTCGAGTGGTACCAGCAGCTCAACGACGAGCTGACGGACCAGGGCGTCCCGGCCGAGCTCGCCATGAAGGTGGCCGGCTTCTCCGCGGTCTTCCCGGCGCTGGACGTCGTCGCCGTCGCCGACCGGCTGGACATGCCGCTCTTCGACGTCGCCGAGGTCTACTACGACCTGGCGGACCGGCTGGACATCACCCAGTTGCAGGAGCGGGTCGGCGAGCTGCCCCGCGCCGACCGCTGGCAGTCCATGGCGCGTTCCTCCATCCGTGAGGACCTCTACGCGGCGCACCAGCTGCTCACGGCCGACGTGCTCGCCGCCGGGGACGGCGCGGCCACGCCGGACCAGCGGTTCGAGGCGTGGGAGGCGAAGAACTCCGCGATCCTCTCCCGCGCCCGGGCGACGCTGGAGGAGATCCACGCCTCCGACACCTTCGACCTGGCGAACCTCTCCGTCGCCATGCGGACGATGCGCACCCTGCTGCGCTCCAACCGCTGACGGCGGCGCCGCCGCACAGGACCGCACGCAGGCCCGGGAGCCCCTCCCGGGCCTGCGTCGCGTCGCGGACTGCGAAAAAACCGGGCATTCCGTACAGTCGTTGAGGAAGACGTGCTCAGCGCACCGGGCGGGAGGTGACCGTGGACGTCAGCGTCGTGGTGATTGTCTACAACGACGCGGCCCGGCTGCCCCGGGCGGTCGCCTCCGTGCTGGAACAGTCGCTGCGCGGCGTCGAGGCCGTCGTCGTCGACGACCACAGCACCGACGACTCCTACGCCGTGGCGTGTGCGCTGGCCGCCGCCCACCCGGGCCGGGTGCGGGCCGTCCGGCTGCCGGCCAACAGCGGCGGCTGCGGCGCCCCACGCAACCGGGGCATCGAAGAGGCGCGCGGCGGCCACGTCATGTTCCTCGACAGCGACGACACCCTGGAGCCCGACGCCTGCCGCAACCTGCTCGGCGCCGCCCTGGACACCGGAGCCGACCTCACCTCGGGCGTCTGCGTACGGGTCGCCGCCGACACCCGCACCCGCCGGACCACCGAGTGGTACCCGTGGCTGTACGAACGCACCCGCACCCTGGAGTCGGTCGCCGAACTCCCCGACCTGCTCGTCTACGACACCCTGTCCACCAACAAGTGCTACCGCCGCGACTTCCTGCTCGAGCAGGGCCTGCGCTTCCCCGTCGGCGTCCACTACGAGGACCTGCTCTTCTCCGCCCGCGCCTACGTCGCCGCCCGCCGCATCACCCTCATCCCCAACCATGTCTACTTCTGGAACGTCTACCGGCGTGCCGCACAGCGCTCCATCTCCAACCGCCGGCACGAGATCGCCAACTTCGAGCACCGGCTGCGCATCCACCGCAGCATCGACGACCTGCTGCTCACCGCAGGGCTGCCCGAACTGAAGCTGTGCAAGGACGTGAAGTTCCTCAAGCACGACCTGGTGCTCCACCTGCGGGACCTGCCACGCGTCGACGAGGACTACCGGCGGCGCTTCGCCGACCTGGCCTGCGACTACCTCGCCGGCGTCGCCCCGCAGGCCTACCGCGAGGCCGGCACCGGGCAGGCAGTGTGCGCCTACCTGCTCACCCGGCGGGACTGGGCGAACCTGCTGCCGGCCGCCGACACCCTGGCCAACCCCGACAAGCTGTCCACACCGCTGGCCGAGGCCGACGGCCGCGTCTACTGGTGCGCGGAGCACCTGGACGACCCGGCCGGCCGCGAAATCCTCGACGTGACCGACGAGGGCCATCAGGCCCGCCCGCTGCGGCAGTTCTTCCTCCGCAACGCGCTGACCGGCTACGCCGACGACGGCCGCGGCACCGTCTCGCTGTCCGGCCGCATCGTCAACCCGCTCGGCCGCATCACCGGCCGGCAGCGGGTCCGCGGCCGGCTGGAGTTCCGCGCCCGCCGCCGCTCCCCGTTCGTCTTCGGCTTCCCGCTGCGCACGCTGCGCGTCGGCCCCACCGCCCTGGAGTGGACGGCCGAGGCCGACCTGGCCGCGCGGCTGCGCCCGCTGGGCGTCCTCGACGACGTGTGGGACGTGCGGGTGCTGCTCGACGTCGACGGGGTGCGGCTGCGCACCCGGCTCAGCGCCACCGCCGAACTCCTGGCCGGCGCCCGCACCCTGCCCGTGCGCCCCCGCCTGACCCGGCTCGCCGCCGACGGACTGCAGCCGGACCTGTCCGCGCGCGGCCACCTGTGCTACCGGCTCACCGCGGCCCGTCCCGCCACCCTGCGCGCGCAGCGACAGGTGCACCACCTGATCGCCGGGCCCGCCGGCCACTTCGCCAAGACGGCCGTCCGCAGCGCCCGCCACGCCCGGCGCACCCTGCACTCCGGCGCCACCAAGATCCGCGTCTACGACAAGGTCCTGACCCGGCTCCCGGTGCGCAGCGGGCTCGTCGTCTTCGAGAGCCACCTGGGCAGGCAGTACAGCGACAGTCCGCGCGCCGTGTACGAGGAGCTGCGCCGGCAGGGCGTCCCGTGCCGGGCCGTGTGGTCCCACGCCGGGCGGCCGGACGGCTTCCCGGCGGACGCCGTGCTGGTGCGCCGCTGGAGCTGGCCCTACCTGGTGGCGCTGGCCAGGGCCGAGGCGTGGGTGGACAACCAGGGCTTCCCGCTGAAGCTCCGCAAGCGCCCGGAGACCACCTACGTGCAGACCTGGCACGGCTCGGCGGTCAAGCGGATGGGTTTCGACGACCCGGACTGGAAGGTCCGCCCCCGCCCCGAACGCGAGGCGCTGCAACGGGCGCTGGACCGCTTCGACCACTTCCTGGTCCGCACCGAGCACGACGTCCGCACCCTCGCCCGCGCCTTCCGGCTGCCCGAGAACGTGCTGCTGCGGACCGGCTACCCGCGCAACGACGCCCTGGTGGCCGCCCGGCAGGCCGAGGAGCGCACCGGCGCCCGCGAACGCGGGCCGCTCGCGGGCGCGCTCGGCATCCCCGCCGACCACACCGTGCTGCTGTACGCGCCGACCTTCCGCGGCCGCCCCGGCGGCCGGCAGCGCCTGACGCTCCCCTTCGACGCGGAGGAGTTCGCCGACCGGTTCGGCGACCGCTGCACGCTGCTGGTCCGCGCCCACTACCTGCAGCACGTCGTGCTGCCGCCCGCCGCGGCCGGCCGGGTCCTGGACGTCAGCGACCACGACGACGTCACCGAACTGCTCACCCTGGCCGACGGCCTCGTCACGGACTACTCGTCCATCCTGTTCGACTACGCCCT
>DASSBO010000153.1:0-5187 GCA_035698655.1 Streptomyces sp. | reverse complement strand
GCTGTGCTGCGCGGCGGGCGCGTTCTGGCTGGCGCAGGTGGACGCGGCCTCCGGTTACGGCGACGTGTGGCCCGGGACGGTCGTCCTCGGCCTGGGCGTGGGCATCACGCTGTCCGCGCCGTCGGCCGCGGGCCTGCGCGCCCTGCCGTCGGCCAACGCCGGCGAGGGCGCCGGAATCATCAACGTCTTCCGTTACCTGACGGCTGCTCTGGTGGTCTCCGCGGGGACGCTGCTGTTCCTGACGGCCGGGGGTGAGCGCCTGAACGACCGGCTGGACCGGGCCGGGGTGCCGCGGCAGGACGACATGCGGATCGACCGGCTGCTGACGGGCGTCGGCGAGCGGCTCGACTCCGTCGAGCAGGGCCTGGGCCCGGCGGCGCGCCACGCCGTGCGGGAGGGCGCGGCGGCGGGCCTGGCGCACGGCTTCGCCACGGTGATGCTATGGCTGGGGATCCTGACGCTGGTGGGCACCGTGCTGTGGGCGCTGCTGCTGCGCCGGCCCCGCGGCTGACCCGGTCACGGGGTCGGCCGCGGGGTCGGCCGCGGGGTCGGCCGGGGCGGCCGGTTCAGCCGCAGTTGCCGTCCGTCGGCAGGCCGGCGAAGCGGGCACCGAGCCAGTTCATCGCCGGCGTGGAGCCGAGGACCGCCGTGGTGACGTGGTCGGTGAGCGGGAAGGGCTGCCACTGGACCGTGGCGTCCAGGCCGCACCAGTCGGCACGCAACTGCTTGCCGACGTCGTACGGGATGATCTGGTCTGCCGTGCCGTGGTACAGGTACACCGGATCGGCCGGAGCACGGGTGCCGAGGCGGTCGGCGGCCAGTGCCTGCTGCCAGTCGGGCTCGTCCATCGGGTCGGTGACGGTCAGTTCGTCGATGGACTTGCCCGCACCTGCCTGGGTCTCCTCGGCGACGCAGCCTTCGCGCAGGGTGTCGGCCAGCGCTGCGCCTTCGTCGTTGAGGTACTTCTCCAGGTGGAGGCGGGGGTAGGCGGCGTCGTGGCCGATGGCCGACATCAGCACGAGTGCCGCGTCCTCGTCGCCGTCGTTGTATGCGGCGACCTTCGGCAGGTCGGCCGGGACGCCGCCGGTCGCGGTGCCCTTGACGTGCAGTTCCGGGGCGTAGGTGGGGGCGAGTTCGGCGGCCCAGCTGCTCGCCTGCCCGCCCTGCGAGTAGCCCATGATGCCGACGGGCGAGGCGGTCGTGACCCCGGCCTGCCGGGCCTGCGGCAGCCGCTGGGCCGCGCGCGCGGCGTCCAGCACGGCGGTGCCCTCGGCTCGTCCGACGGTGTAGGTGTGCTCGCCCGGGGTGCCCAGGCCCTCGTAGTCGGTGACGGCGACGGCCCAGCCGCGCAGCAGCGCCCCGTTGATGAGGGCGGCTTCGGTGGTGGTGCCCTTCGGGAAGGTGGCCGAGGGGGCGCACTTGTCGGCGAGCCCGACGGTTCCGACGGCGTAGGTGACGAGGGGACGGGTGGACGTGCGGCCGTCCTTGGGCACGATGACGGTGCCCGAGACGACGTTCGGGTGTCCCTGGGCATCCGTCGAACGGTAGTGGATCTTCCAGGCGCTGGTGGCGGTGGGCAGACCGGGCGCCACCCGGAAGGCGGACGGCTCGGCGCTCACCACGTCTCCGGGGCCGGAGGCGGCCGCGGTCCGTTCCTGGGCGGACGCGCCGCCCGCCCCCGAGACGAACAGAGCGGCCACCGCCATGACAGCCGTGACCGCTCCTGCCCGTACGCCGTGTGCGCGTGTCCTTCTGAACCGCTGCATGCGGACCTCCCAGTGCCGAGGAATGCCGGGTTCGCTGAGAGGAACTTACTGACGAGTCAGTATCTGCGCCAGAGGGCGCGCGCCTCCGGACCGGCGGCCGCCCGCCGTTCGGACCCGCGTTGACGGCCGGTCACGCCGGGCCCCGCAGGGACGGATCGCTGAACCGGCACGGCGCGCCGAAATGTCATATGCGTCCCGAATAGGTGTAATGGGCGAATGCCCGGATCCTCACGTCGTGACGTTCTGCGCTCCGTGACCGGCGCAGTGGGTCTCGCCGCTTCCGCCTGCACCGCCGGCTGCGGACGGGCCGCGCCGGCTCGGCCCGCGGAACACCGCTCGGCTGCAGCGCACTCGCCCCACCCGACCGAAAAGGCGGTCTCCCCCCGACGTGCCCCGATGCCGGAACGCTTCCCGGGGCTGCCGGCGCAGATCGCGCACGGCCCGCGCGACGGCCGGGCGGTCGCGCTCACCTTCCACGGCCAGGGCGACCCGTCGCTCGCCGAGTCGGTGCTGTCGGAGGCCGAGCGCGCGGGAGCGCGGCTGACCGTGCTGGCCGTCGGCACCTGGCTGGGCCGGTACCCGGACATGGCCCGCCGGGTGCTGGCCGGCGGCCACGAACTCGGCAACCACACAATGCGGCACGAAGCGATCTGCTCGCTGCCGGCCGATGCCGCGTATGCGGAGATCACGGAATGCGCCGACCGGCTGCGCCGGCTCACCGGCGGCATCGGCAGCTGGTTCCGTCCCTCGCAGGCCCGCACCGCCACCGACGAGGTGGTCCGGCTGGCCCGCCGGGCCGGCTACCCGCACGTGCTGTCCTACGACGTGGACTCCCACGACTACCAGGACCCCGGAGCACGGGCGGTGCGCGAGAACGTCCTCGGCCAGGTGCGCGCCGGCTCGGTGGTCAGCCTCCACTTCGGGCACGACGGCACCCGCGCGGCGCTTCCCGCGATCCTCGACGGCCTGCACGAGCGCGGCCTCCGCGCCGTCACCACAACGGAGTTGATGGCCTGATGTCCACATCTTCCCGCAGGGCCGCCGCGCTGGCCCTCGTCTGCGTCGCGTCGCTGGCCGCCGCCGGCTGCGGACAGCCGCATGAGACCGGCGGTCAAGGACATCACGCCTCACCCGCAAAGACGGCAGCCGCCGCCTCGGACGGTCTGCCCGGCATGCCGCCGCCGCTGAGCGCCCACGACCTCTACGCAGCCGACCGGCCCGGCAACCTGTCGCCGGTGGTCAAGGACTTCCCGTCGCGGGTCTACGTGCCCAACACCAGGTCCGACACGGTCAGCGTGATCGACCCGAAGACGTACAAGGTGATCAAGACGATCCCCGTCGGCGACGAGCCGCAGCACGTGGTGCCGTCCTGGGACCTCAAGACCCTGTGGGTCAACAACGACCTGGGCAATTCCCTGACGGCCATCGACCCGGCCACCGCCGAGAAGGGCCGCACGGTCCCGGTCCACGACCCCTACAACCTGTACTTCACGCCGAACGGCAAGTACGCCGTGGTGATGGCCTCCATGGACCACGAGCTCGTCTTCCGCGACCCGCACACGATGAAGGTACGCAAGTCGCTGCACGTGGACTGCGCCGGCGTCAACCACGCCGACTTCTCCGCCGACGGGCGGTATTTCATCGTCTCCTGCGAGTTCTCCGGGGAACTGCTGAAGGTCGACACGGCGGCGATGAAGATCGTCGACACGCTTGAGCTGCCCCGGGCGGACGCCAAGCCCCAGGACGTGAAGATCTCACCGGACGGCGACACCTGGTACATCGCCGACATGAACTGCGACGGGCTCTGGGTCCTCGACGGCGACAAGTTCGCCGACCCGACGTTCCTCCCGACGGGCAGGGGAGCCCACGGACTGTACGTGAGCCGGGACTCCAAGACGCTGTACGTCTCCAACCGCGGTGAGGGGACCATCTCCCTGCTGAACCTCAACACCGGGAAACTCACCGGGAAGTGGCACATCCGTGGCGGCGGAAGCCCGGACATGGGCGGGGTGTCCGCGGACGGAAAGGTGCTGTGGCTCTCCGGCCGGTACGACGCCGAGGTCTACGCCATCGACACCCGCACCGGCCGGACGCTCGCGAAGATCCCGGTCGGCCAGGGGCCGCACGGCCTGGCCGTCTACCCCCAGCCCGGCCGGTACTCGCTCGGCCACACCGGCGTCTTCCGCTGACCGCCGGCGGTCGGACCGGCTACTTGCTCACGGCGAACCGCATCAGCGCCTGCTCGTCACCCTGCTTGATCTTCCCCGTCTCGTTGATCACGTGCAGCTTCCAGCCACCGCCCTCCCGGACGGCCTTCGCCACGGCGCAGCCGTTGTCGTTGGTCAGCAGGCTCGGCCAGATGTCGGCCACCTGCTGGCTGCTGCCGCCCGAGGCGTCGTACACCTTGAAGCTGATGTTCCGAGCGTTCTGGAAGGCGCTGCGCTTCTTGTACGCGGCGGCCACGAAGACGATGGACGTGATGTTGTCCGGCACCCGGCCGAACTCGACGGTCACCGTCTCGTCGTCGCCGTCCCCCTCACCGGTCTGGTTGTCCCCGCTGTGCACCAGCGAGCGGTTCCCCAGCGGGTCGAGGGAGTCCAGCCCGGCCAGCCGCACCGGGTCCTCACCCTGCATCGCGATGGCGATCAGGTCCAGGTCGGTGCCGACCTTGCGGCGGATCTTCCCCATCACACCGCCGCTGCTCCCCGCGGTGGGGTCCCAGGACACCCCGATGGACAGGTGGGTCACCCCCGCCAGGTCGGCCGGACCGTCTTCCTTCTTCAGCGTGATCATGCGTCATCCCCTTGCTGGTCGAAAGGCCTACCCAAGTGTGCCGGACCGCGCGGCACGCCGCGTGCGGGCCCGCCGCACGGTTAGCCTCGGACCGGCCGTATATGAGGAGGACCGCTTGAGCGCGCGTTTCGAGGAACTCGACTGGCAGCCGACGCCGATGGGCGAGATCAGCCTGCGGCGCCGCCGGGACCCGGCGTCCGGTGAGGACGTGTACGAGGTCAAGCTCGGTGACGAGTTCCTCATGTCCAGTCTCTTCACGGCAGGCGAGATCGCGCTGGCCGAACTCGGTCTGGCGGCGTCGCCGGAGTCCGAACTGGACGTCGTCGTGGGCGGCCTCGGCCTCGGATACACCGCGCAGGCGGCGCTGGAGGAGCCGCGGGTGCGCTCGCTGGTCGTCGTCGACGCACTCGGCGAGGTGATCGACTGGCACCGGCGGGCGCTGGTCCCGCTGGGCGGCCGACTGAGCTCCGACCCGCGCTGCCGGCTCGTGCACGGCGACTTCTTCGCCATGGCCGGCGAGACGTCCGGTTTCGACCCCGGGACACCGGGGCGACGGTTCCACGCGATCCTGCTGGACGTCGACCACTCCCCCCGCCACGTGCTCCACCCGAGCCATGCGGCGCTCTAC